>JAUILB010000094.1 GCA_030432815.1 Alphaproteobacteria bacterium
CCTGTTGGAATATGATGGAAAATGGACATTTAAAAAATTACACACGGGATTTAGAGGGGAGCAATTCAAGGGGCTTTCCGACTTGGCGATCGCGCCAAACGGCGATATCTGGTTTACAGACAGCGGCCGAACAAGCCTTTCTGACCCGACGGGAAATGTTTTTTGTTCCCGAAGCAATGGTACACTTGACCATGTTCTTGGAAATGTTCCTTATCCTAACGGCATTGCGTTAAGTCCTGATGGAAAATTTGTCTATGTGGCAGCAACGCGTGCCAATGCGGTCTGGCGGTTTATGGCGGATTATCCTGATCCGGAGTGGCCAATGGTGGGGACTTATATTCAAATGTCGGGCGGCTTGGGACCGGATGGTTTGGCGGTTCATGAGAATGGTAATATTGCTGTTGCGCATGCACAGGCTGGACGAGCATATGTTTACAATATTTTTGGTGATGTTGTGGCGCAAATTGATCTGCCGGATGGGTTATGGGTCACCAGTCTGATATTCAAGGAAAACAGGCTTTTTATTATTGAAGCACAAACCGGATCGATTTATTCGGCCGTGATAAAGGGATAAAATGAAAAAAGAAGATTTGCACGGTTTCGTACCCGCGGTTGTAACCCCGTTTGATGAAGCGGGAAAGATTATGGAAGATGCATTTCAGTCATTGGTAGGCTGGTTGATCGGACAAGGTGCGACAGCCATCTGTGTATCGGGTGATAATGGTGAAAGCTGGGCGCTTTCTGCTGCTGAAAAAGGAAAGCTTACCCGTCTTGCGGTGGATGAAGCCGCGGGCAGGGTACCTGTTATTACCGGATGTTCGGCGACAACTTTAAAAAATAGCGTTGATTTCGCGCTTGCTGCTAAAGAAAATGGCGCATCTGCTGTTCTTTCAATGCCGCAGACATATGTTCTAAAAACAACTAGGGATGAACTGCTCGGCCGTTTTGAAAAACTGAATGCAGCGATTGATATGCCAATTGTTGCTTACAATTCACCGCGTCGCGCCGGTCTTAATCTGTCTATTGATGATATTGCGGCCATTATAGATGTTGCCCCTATCATTGGTATTAAGGAAAGTAACCGAGACTATTTTCATCATACACATCTGATTAATAGGTTCGCGGATAAAATGGCGATTATGGTGGGACCGTGCCATTATATTATGCCGGGTATTGCCCTTGGTGCTCATGGGTTTATAGCCACGGGCCCCGAATTTCTTGGTGCGGATGCTGCAAATATCGCGTCTCTCGCGAAGGAAAAACCAGGGCTGAAACAGGCGGACATTCATTATAAGCTTACGGTTCTATATGAACTTCTGATGGGTAATTCCACGTGGCCTGCTGCCTTTAAAGCAGCACTTAATTTAATTGGTCAGCCGGCCGGAGTGCCGCGTGATCCGGTTCACCGGGCAAGTGATGATGTTGTGGATACCATTAAGCGTACATTTGATGATTTGGGGATATCTTATCAGCCATGAACAAGGGTGCTGTATCGCAAGTTCAAAGATCAGAAAAAATATCCTTTCAGTTTGACGGGATAGACATGGATGCATACGAAGGGGAAACAATAGCTGCAGCTCTGTTTCGCGCTGAAGTTTCCCATCTGCGTGATGCACCCAATAGCAAAAACCCAAGGGGCCTGTTCTGCGTCATGGGCGTTTGTCAGGAATGTGTTGTATCGGTTGACGGGAAAATTGTCGAAGCATGCCGGACAAACGTAAGTGATGGTCTCATCGTTAATCGGGTGCAATATGTATGATGTTGTAGTGATAGGGGCGGGCCCTGCCGGGGCCAATGCGGCAATTGATGCACATGATCACGGTCTTAGGGTGCTTTTGATTGATGAAGGCAGGGATGCCGGTGGGCAGGTTTGGCGCCCTAAATCAGGTTCAATTCTAAAGGCATCCGTCACATCAATCGAACGAAAAGGCAATCAGCTACGAGAACATCTGCAAAAAAGTGAAGTTAAACGTAAATTTGAAACCCGTGTCTGGCATATTGAAAAATCTGATAATGGTGGATGGATCGTTGGTTTGTCTGGGCCGGACGATGAAAAACAGGTTACGTCAAGAACGGTTATAATTGCCACTGGTGCGCAGGAGCGGATAATTCCGGTAAACGGCTGGACATTGCCTGGTGTTTTGGGGCTTGCTGGTTCGACCGCACTTATGAAGGAAAATCTTCTGCCACCTCATGGTCGTTCAATAGTCGCGGGCACCGGCCCGCTTGTATTTTATGTTGCCAGCGAAATTCAAAGATTGGGTGGCAATGTAACGGCAATATCAACACTGAATAGCAAACTTGACTGGTGTAAGGCATTACCATCAATGATATTAAAACCCCGTTTGTTGTTTCAGGGTTTGTGTTGGGTATTATCATTATATCTGAAGCGTATCCCCATTTTCTGGCGCACTGGCATTATAACCATTGAAGGGGAAAATGCGGTTGAAGGTGTGACGATCACAAAGGTTGACAAAGATTGGGCACCAAAAAAGGATCACCAACGTTACATTCCCTGTGAAAGTGTATGTTACGGGCAAGGACTCTTGCCGGAAATCAGTGCATCGCGGCTGACAGGGGCCGATCATTACTATGATGAAAAACTTGGCGGCTGGGTACCAACCATAGATGATTTGGGTAGAACTAGCGAAAAAGGGATATATGCCTGTGGGGATAATGCGGGCATACTTGGTGTTACGGTTGCACCAATAAGTGGGAAAAGGGCGGCGCAGGCTGTGATCGAAGATTTAAAGGGAGAAAATCCCGGGGCTGGACAAAGCAATCTTAAAATGATGCAAAAATTCGGACGCGCCATGACAGTGTTAAATATTCCACGTTCCGGACTGATAAAGTTTATTGATGACGAGACAGAAATATGCCGCTGTGAAGGTATTACAAAGCGGGATATTGATCATGAAATTGCGCACGGTGCACAGTCACATAATGCGGTAAAATCCGGGACGCGGTGCGGTATGGGACCATGTGGCGGACGATTTTGCATGGATACCGTCGCAATGTTAACTGCGCATCACACCAGTAAAACACGCGAAGAAATTGGCCTGCCAACGGCACGCCCCCCTTTAAGGCCTGTGATATTGGATACGCTTTCAGGTGATCTTGACTATGATGATTTGCCGATACCGGGAGTTTCCCCCTTATGAATGTTATTTTTGACATTGCTGTTATCGGGGGTGGCATAATGGGATGCGGTGCTGCACTTCGCTTAAGTGAAGGGGGTATGAATACCGTTGTTCTTGAACAAGGTGATATCGGGCAGGGCGCGTCAGGTGTTAATGCCGGAACATTATCAATGCAGATAAAGCGTGTAAAATTAATGCCTTACGCCATAAAAGGCCATGAAATGTGGGAAAAAATGGGTGATCAGGTTGGGTTTCACCGCACAGGGGGCTATACGCTCGCATTTAATGATAAAGAAGCCGACCTTCTGCATGAACGTATGTCCATGAAAAAGGAAGCCGGGGCAAATATTGAATTTGTTTCACCGGATAAAATCATATCATCGGAACCACACCTTAGCAAAAAAATAGTCGCGGCAAGTTACTGTCCCGATGATGGTTATGCGAATTCGTCACTTACCGGCCAATATTATAGAAACAGGTTAAGAGAGCTTGATGTAAGCTATATAGAAAAATTCGGTGTTACAGATATTCTGGAACATGAAGAAGGTTGGAAAATCTGCTCAGGAGCAAGAACAGTTGTGGCAAAACGCATCCTGCTTGCCGCGGGTGGCTGGTGCAAAAAACTTGCGGCTATGATCGGTGCAGACCTTCCAATCCGGGCACGAATTAATACGGTTACCGTTACCGAAAGAGCACCGCAGTTATTAAGCAGCATACTGGGGCACGCAACGGGCCTTCTTACCATGAAGCAAAAAGAAAATGGGACTATATTAATTGGTGGCGGCTGGCAGGGTAAAGGAACACCGGAACAGGGACGGGGACAGATTGATATTAAAAATTTAATACCTAATCTTCAATTGGCAAAATTTGTTATTCCTGCTCTTGCGAATATTCGTGTGATCCGTAGCTGGACTGGCTTCGAAGCCAATGTGCCGGATTTTTATCCGCTTGCGGGTAAATTGGCGAATAGGGATAATGCCTTTATTCTTGGATGCGTCAGGGGAGGTTATACCATTGGACCCTATATTTCAAAACTGATGGGTGATTTTATATTGGGCAGGGAAACAGAAATGCCGCTTTTCGATCCCTCCAGAGACATTATTGAAGGAAGATTGATATGAGTGAACTTGAAGGCAAAGTTGCCATTATTACCGGGGGTGGCAGTGGAATTGGTGAAACGTGTGCTGATGTATTTGCTGCCCACGGTGCACATGTGGTAGTAGCGGGACGAAACCTGGAAACCATATCAGCCGTAGCAAACAGAAACAAAGGCACAGCAATTGTTTGTGATGTTTCAAAATTTGAAGACGTTCAAACGCTTTTTACCAAAGCACAATCAATAACTGGCAACATTGATATATTAATTAATAACGCTGGAATACCGGGCCCTGTAGCGCCCATTGCCGAGGTTAATATCGATCAATGGAGAACCTGTGCGGAAATAAATCTTTTCGGTGCGATGTACTGTATGCGCGAAGCAGCGCGTATTATGTGTGAGCAGGGTTTTGGCTCAATTATAAACATGTCATCTCTGATGGGAATAGAAGGGTATCCGATGCGGTCGGCCTATAGTGCGACCAAATTTGCTCTGGTCGGGATGACCGAAGCAGTAGCAAGGGAAGTAGGGCCCTATAATGTGCGGGTTAATGCCTTGTTGCCAGGGGCAGTTTCCGGTGCCAATATGGACCGGATACTTGAACGTAGAGCCCAGGCCGAAGGCAGGCCAGTTGATGAAATTATAAAAGAAAATTATACCGATCCTGCAGCGTTAAAAAGGTGGGTTGCACCGGAAGAAGTAGCAAAAGCAGCACTGTTTTACGCCTCAGATGCCTCAAGTGCGGTAACCGGGGATAAAATGAAAGTATGTTGTGGAAGATTTTAAAGGAAACATCATGACCGAAAAAAATAATATGACCAGACGTGAATTTTCAAAAGGGGTGGCCGCGGCAGCAGCGGGTATAAGTATTGCATCAGCATCAAACGTATCTGAAGCACAGCAAATGGGATCGTCTTCTGGGCGAAAAAATATTCTCATGATTATGATGGATCAGGAGCGCGCGTGGGCAACACTTCCCGAAAGTCTGGACCTTCCTATCCGGCGGAAACTGGCATCAGAAGGTATTTCATTTGAACAATATCATATCGCTACGCTTTCATGCGCACCATCGCGATCGGTTATTTATAGTGGTCAGCATGTACAGGCAACAACCGTCTTTACTAATCCCGGATATGGGGATGGGGATCCGGTGTTTAATGTTGAAAATACGCCAACAATTGGTCAGATGTTCAAAAAAATAGGCTATAAAACAGCTTATAAGGGAAAATGGCATCTTTCAGTTGGATTTGATGATGATAATTTTGATGCCTTACAGGATTATGGCTTTGACGAATGGCATAAACATGGTGATTCAGGTGGACTTGTTTATGAAGGGGCCGAAAAGGATAGGGAAACCCTTGAAAACGCGAAGGAATATCTGTCCCGCCAACGAAATGGTGATCAACCATGGTTTCTTGCGGTCAATTTTGTAAATCCACATGATATTATGTGGCTGGATGCGAACGGGAAACAGGCAGAAACAAGATTAAGACCCGGCCTAATTAGTGATATGAAGCCTGCGCAGGATAAATACCCCTATAATCATGATTTTGGTTTTGAGGTACCGAAAAATTTTTACGATGACCTTACAACAAAGCCGGAAGCACAGATGGAATATGTTAAAATGGGGCAGTATTTTTACGGCGAACAGGATGTCCGTGACGAAGAAGCATGTCGCAATGTGCTTAGTTATTATGGGGCATGCCTGATCGATTCTGATAAAATTATTGGCGATTTGCTCATGGCACTTGATGAAATGGGATTAAGTGACGATACCATTGTTGTATTTACATCTGACCATGGTGAAATGGGTGGTTCACACGGCCTTCGTCATAAGGGGCCGTTTATGTACCGTGAAAATTTGAATATTCCGCTTGTGATACGCCATCCAGATGGTGTTCGTGGTGTACAATCAGATGCGCTAATGAGCGCAATTGACCTTGCTCCTACATTACTTGGCCTGGCAGGGGCAGATTTTAAGGAGATTGATTCCCGGCTTAAAGGAGTTGATTATTCAGGAGCGGTGGTTGCATCGGGTATCAAAGAACGTGATGAACTTCTGGTGTGTTTCAGCAATACGACACAGGGTAACCCAAGGCTTGAAAAGAAACGCATGCTTGCAAAAGTGGCTGAAGCAAATGGTGGCCCGGTAGTAACCTTTAAATGGCCGGATGATTTTATTCAGTTTGATACCCGTACACTGGGGCGTGGTATCATTACCCGAAAGTACAAATATTCGCGGTGGTTTGCACCAGGGGATCATCATGTGCCAGCAGGCTGGACAACGCTTCTTGGACGCAATGATCTTGAACTTTATGATCTTGAGGCTGATCCACTTGAAATGAATAATCTGGCGCAAAATCCGGAAGAACATAAGGATATTATCATATCATTGAATGATCAGTTGAATGCGTTAATTAAGCGGGAAGTAGGTGAAGATCTTGGTGGGCACATGCCCGGTGATCCACGAATATGGACATCGGAAATTTAATTGATACCCATATATACTTTGATTTCCTGATCCGTGACGATGCAGTCATTATTATTATCAAGAAGTGCAAAATCGCTACCCGCATATAGCATAAATTCATCACGGCTTACAGTGCCATCGTTATTGTTATCAAATTTTTGAAAATTATTTTCGGCATTATTGCCACCGGCCCAGGGTGCAGGGCTGAATTCTGCAAAAGACAGACTGCCGTCATTATTGCGGTCAGCATAAGCAAACCGGTATAATTTTCGTCTTTCAACGTCATCACAGGTAATGGTGCCGTCAGAATTTGTGTCCCAAAGATTTAACAAATATTGTTTGGAATCTGTAAAATACTGGTCATCAGTTGTGTTGCCCCCACTTGCACAGGAAGTAATAATGAAACACAATGCTATGGTTACTGATTTTCTGTCATTCATAATCATAACATAATATATATTTTGATAAGTAAAAGTAAATTACCGCACACTGTAGGATGCATGCGGTAATTCTATTTGCTTGTCGGCTAGCGTGGAACTGTCACGATAATGATCGGACGTTCAAAATGATGTGTATTATGCAGTCTTCTTAACCGACGTATTTTTCGCTTCATTTTACGGTGCTTCTTCATTCTGAGATATTGTCGGTCATTAAACTGTCGTGCATGCACCTTCTGGTAAAATTGTCCGTGGCTTACAACAGGAGGATACATTACGCGGTCATGTTGCCAAACAATGACATTAGGACTGTTATGTTGATAATACCCGCGATCTTTTGAATATGCTGTGCCTGATGCCGCGAATGTAAGGAAAGCTGCTGCAATAACGGTTAAGGCTTTTATTTTCATACTCATAACTGGTCTCCTTTATAATCTACTCAATAGAAACCCTTCGCTTTACATTATGCATATGAGCTGTGAATTTATCCTGAACCCCGGGTACATTTTCAGTTAATGTTTAAAATCATTATTGTTGATCGTTATTTATCAAAAAGCTACGCTAAGAAATTACAGGCTATGTAGGGGAATAAAATGCAGGATAATAAAACAATAGGCCTATGGGGAATAGTATTTACCATTACGGGGTTTGTAGTGGGGGTATCTATCTTTATTCTTCCCGCACAGTTGATTGATATAGCGGGCCCAGCTGTTTTGCTGGCATATGCGGTTGCAGGGGCAATGGCGGTTGTTACTTGTTTTGCAACGGCGCAGATCGGTACTTTGATGCCGGCGGAAGGTGGAACATTTATCGCCATAAGCAGACTACTTTCACCATTTTGGGGTTTTCTTGCGGTATGGGTACTGCTTTGTGCAGTCATATTGGTAAATGCTTTTGTCGGGTATGGTTTTGCCGACTATATAGTTTATTTTTTCCCCTCCCTAAATAAAACTATCGCAGCAGCAGGCGTCGTTTTGTTTTTTGGTATTGTTAATATTTTTGGTTCCAGGCTTGTTGTTAAATTTCAAACGGCGATGGTCGTTATTTTCCTTATTATGCTCAGCATTTTTATTTTAACGGGCCTTCCAAAATTTGAAATAAGCAACATGAAACCCTTTATGCCAAATGGGTTGGGCTCTGTTTTTCAGGCGGCCGCACTTGGGTATTTTTCATTTGCTGGTTTTATTTCACTGCTTGAATTTGGCGGTGAAATAAAAAATCCGGCAAAAAATGTACCTATAGGGCTGGCGATCAGCTTTATTATCGTTTTAAGTTCATATGGCGGGGTTTCACTCGTGCTCAGCGGGATTGAAACCGGACAGGCATTTGCCCGGATGACAACACCAGTTTTGGAAGTGGCGCAAACATTCTTTCCTGCCTGGCTCATCACTGCCTTGGTAATTTCGATCCTGGCAGCAGCAGCAACAACAATTAATGGACTGATACTTGGTTATTCAAGGGATATACTTGTCATTGCAGAAGCAAAAATATTTCCGGCGATACTTGCTAAAAAATCTGGAAAATATAAAACCCCGCATTATGCAATTATTACTTATACTTTACTCAGTGTTGCTGCGATATTAACAGGAAGTGATATTGAGGAATATGCGCTTGTTGCTGTATTGGGACTCCTTTTGCAGCAGTTATTTATTGCGGTTAGCCTATTCAGAATTCCAAATGTTATGCAGGACGCATTCAATAATGCTGAATTCAAACTAAATCCCGTGTTGCTTAAAGTGGTAGCGATATTGCTGTTCGTAATTTCTGCCTGTTTTATATATATGATGGTCTCAAGCAACCTTAAATTCGGGTTTATAATTATCGGTGTCTTCGTCGTTGGTATATTGGTTCATACAGGTTCTATATTATTATGGAATAAAAATAATGAAATTAACTAATGAGCTGGGCATGTGATGATGTTGTTTGGGATCCAAGAAAGGGAACAACCGATGTCATGCATGATCCCGGGCTAAAGCCAGGTGATCCGCTGGATAGCGAGTTGTTCCCTGTTGTTTGGCGAAAGTAATACTCTATTGTGGGGGAGTAGTATTTATTTCGTTCATGGCTTCTGTAGCGGAA
>JAUILB010000095.1 GCA_030432815.1 Alphaproteobacteria bacterium
TTCTTCTTTTGTCATTCCGACAATCTGGTCGACTTTTATGCCGCGTTTCTCGAAAATTTCTTTCGCAAGCGGGCTTAATTTATCAGAAATAAGTACCTTTACCATTAGGTGTACCTTTCATGTAATAATTTAAAAATAATAATGTTTAGATATATGAACTGCGAACTTCAGCGTACGCCCAATCAAGCCATGGCGTTAGATCACGAAGATCTTCCGCTTCAATGGTTGAGCCTGCCCAAATTCTAAGGCCGGCAGGGGCATCACGATAAGCACCAATGTCATAGGCTACATCCTTTTCTTCAAGCAGCTTTGCTAATTTCTTCGCTGCCGCTGCCCTATCATCCTCAGACAGACTTAAAAACCAGTCTGCTGAAATTTTCAGGCATACGGATGTGTTTGATTGAATCGCCGGATCACTAGCCAGGAAATCAACCCATTCTGTCTGGCCGACCCATTGTTTTATAATATCGAAATTTGCTTCAGAGCGGCCAATTAAAGCCTTAAGCCCACCAATTTCGACACCCCAGTTCAAGGTATCAATATAATCCTCAACACACAGCATGGAGGGTGTATTTATAGTAGCACCTGCAAATATGTCGCTGATTAATTTGCCATTTTTTGTCAATCTGAAAATTTTTGGAAGTGGCCATGGCGGTGTATAACTTTCAAGACGTTCAACAGCGCGCGGGGAAAGAATAAGAATACCGTGTGCTCCTTCACCCCCCATCACTTTTTGCCAGGAAAATGTGGTTACATCCAACTTCTTCCAAGGAAGTTCCATGGCAAATGCAGCTGATGTTGCATCACAAATTGTAAGACCAGCACGATCATCGGATATCCAGTTACCATTAGGAACTTTAACGCCCGACGTTGTACCATTCCATGTAAAGACAACATCACGGGCGGGATCAACTTTTGAAAGATCAGGAATTTCACCGTAGGGTGCTTCGATTTTACGCACATCATCAAGTTTCAGTTGTTTGGTCACATCGGTAATCCAACCGCTACCAAAACTTTCCCAGGCAAGCATATCAACACCACGGGCACCTAACATTGACCAAAGTGCCATTTCAACAGCACCGGTATCCGAGCCCGGAACTATACCGACAAGATAATCTTCCGGCAACTCAAGCAGAGCATGGGTTTTATCGATTGCTTCTTTTAAACGGGATTTGCCTATAGCGGCGCGATGTGAACGGCCAAGTGGGGCATTTTCTAAATTCTTTATCGTCCAGCCTGGGCGCTTAGCGCAGGGGCCAGACGAAAACAGCGGTGACGCTGGTTTCTTTTCTGGTAACATCTATGTCTCCTATTCCTTCCAGAATAGCTGTCCCTCGTTGGGAAGGGATAGCCCACGGCGGAATATAGAGAATTGTTTTCAAATGTCAATCACAAGAATACATTATATATCATTTTAATTATTGAAAGGATATTCGCCCGTACGTCCATCAAAAGAAATCTGGTACATTGGGTCACCTTTGTTAAACGTATGGCTTCGTACTTTTCTACCAAGTTTTACATTTACTGTATTACTTTGGTCATCAAATAAATCCTGCAGGATTCGGTTTGCAACAATTACCGTTTGCTGTCCTTCCTGAAGTGGAGCTTCCTGATAAACATAAATATCATCCAGTGTAATCTCAACGGCGATCCATTCAAGCGAAACACGTTCCCCATCTGGCGCATAAAGTGCAAATGCCTGAATAATATAATCCTTAAGGAAACTCTCAATCACTTCATCGGCCAGTTCACCGTTTGAACCCTGATATCGAACAAGAAGATCCTCAATATCATGGGTAAAAATCCTATGTGTCACTTCAATGGTGCCTTTTGTCGGTTGAAGCTCCACTTGTGAAAAGGATGCATAATAACGATGTGCAAGACCAGTATTTGCTATACATAATAAACCGACAATAAACACAAACTTGGAAAATCCGATTTTCATTCCTATTGATATTCTCTAAGCAGTTCATTGAGTTTCTGTTCAGATGATCTTTGATTTTCCTGATCTTTTTGCTGCCTCTCACGTTGATATTCTTCTAATGATTTTACGTCTTCCAGATTTTCCTTCATCATATCCCGGCGGTCTGCCGCCCGCCTTTTAACAAGATCAAAACGATTTTCAAGAATACGCCTCGGAAAGAAATTATTGAACATGTCAGCATCAGCGGTTTCATATTTTGGATCCAACACCACTGAAGCAATCTCTTTTTCTGTCACAATCATTTTAGTAACATGCTCGTCATTAAGCTTCCATGTTTCTGCAGGAAACCGCATTTCTTCCTTACTGCCATCTGTATATTCAACTTCCAGATAAAGCGGCATGATCAGGCCACCAAGGTTTGTGAAATCCAACATGTAAATGTTACTATCATCATTAAGCATTTCTATCTGCCAGTCATCGAGCTCGGAAATGAGTTTATTATAATCATTGCGTTGTTTGTTTGTAACAGTGAACTCATCATTTTCATTGTAAAAGTCCTTGATTTCAGGAAATTCATCGACACGCTTCGGCAGATCATCATTACTGAAATAACTCGGATGGGTACGCTTTGCCATTTCTTGACGGCGTTTAAATGCTTCTTCAATTTCCGGGTTTTGCGTATTAATAGTAAAATGCCTGACATTATCCAATGAGACATCCACATGATCGGTCGTATAGAACCAACCGCGCCAGAACCAGTCAAGATCGACACCGCTGGCATCTTCCATGGTTCTAAAGAAATCAGCAGGTGTTGGCCTCTTAAATTTCCACCGCTGCGCAAATTCACGGAACGCAAAATCAAAAAGTTCCGGCCCCATTATACTTTCTCTAAGAATGTTAAGTGCTGTTGCCGGTTTTGCATAAGCGTTGTTGCCCTTTTGAAGAAGCTGTTCCGAATTGGTCATGATTGGAACCTGATTGGTGCTTGTCATGTAACCAACAATATTTCGCGGATCAATACGGCCAAGCGGATAATCTTCTTTCCATTCCTGATGCGCCAAATTCTGGACAAAGGTATTTAATCCTTCATCCATCCATGTCCACTGACGTTCATCCGAATTGACGATCATTGGATAATAGTTATGACCCACCTCATGAATAATCACACCAATAAGACCATGCTTGGTACGGCGCCCATAGGTGCGGGTACCGTCCGGATGAATTGTCGGACGGGCTCCATTGAAGCTTATCATCGGATATTCCATACCGCCTATGGGGCCATTAACAGATAGTGCCACAGGATAGGGGTATGTCAGTGAATATTTGTTATAAACCTGTATTGTATGCATGATTGCCTGTGTTGATATTTCCGACCATAAAGGTTCACCTTCCATCGGATAATATGACATGGCCATTACGGTCTCGCCGTTCTCCTTCATGCGGTATCCCATAGCATCCCAGATAAATTTTCTGCTGGATGCAAAGGCAAAATCCCGAACATTTTCAGCTTTATAATGCCATGTTTTAGTTTCCCTTGTGCCTTCCTTCTCATTTTCGATGGCTTCTTCAGGTGTCACAATAAACATCGGCACGGATGATGTGCGTGCTTCGATCAGGCGATCTCGCTGATTTTGTGTAAGCACATCGGCCGCATTTTGCAACTCCCCAGTTGAGGCCACAATATGATCCGCCGGTGCGGTAATTGTCACATCATAGTTACCGAATTCCAGGGTAAATTCACCGCCGCCCTGAAATTCCATGTTATGCCATCCTTCATAATCAGAATAGACTGTCATACGTGGATACCAATGGGCGATTTCATATATCCAGTTTCCATCACGCTCAAAAAATTCTGCTGCCTGGCGGGAACTTAATATCCGTGAATCCATTACGTTGTACCACCAGTCAATACTGAATGATGTATTTGTACCCGGCTCAAGTGGGGCAGGAAGGTCAATACGCATCATGGCCCCAACAATTTTATGGGATAGGTCGGCACCGCTGCTATCCTGCAATCTGGTTATCTTAAATCCGCCATCGAAGTTACGTCTTTCATTATGGCTGCGGAACGCTTCAAAACTCATAGAATCCATGTCTTTTGATACAGTACTTGTACTTATATCCATCGAAGTTGTAGGATCGAATCTGTTCTGATCCATTTGCACCCAGATATATTTAAGGCTATCTGGTGAATTATTATGATAGGTTATCGTTGCCTGACCAGTTATTCTTTGATTTTCATCATCAAGGGTCACATCAATTTTATAGTCCGCCTGCTGCTGCCAATATTCGTGTCCCGGTGCACCGGATGCGGTGCGGTAGTTATTGGCCGTTGGTAAATATTCATTCAGTTGACGGAATTTATCATTAATCTGTTCAATGGTTTGCGCGTATAATTGGTTCGTAAATATTACGGCACCTACAATTAAGATAATTGTATTTCTCAAGTTCAGCATTTTTTGAAGTCCCTCATATTTGATGTATTTCATCATTTACTCAGGATAGTATCTAACATTCGGACGTTAGTCCAGTAGACTGTTATTCAACACTTACCAGATGGTTTATCGGCCCACACCCGCTTCCATAACCCGGGGCTTTTTCAAGTGCTTTTTGTACAAAATTATGGGCACGTGTTACGGCATCCACCAGTTCCATACCCTGAGCCAGACCCGTCGCAATTCCAGATGCAAGCGTACAACCTGTGCCGTGATTATCTTTTCCCGGCACCCGTAATGAGGAGAATATTTTTTCTGAATTCTGGGTAACAAGCAAATCTGTAAGGATATCCCCTTTTAAATGCCCCCCTTTTACCAAAACCGCATCTGGGCCCATTTTAAGAAGATCATCAGCGGCACGGCGCATATCATCCATATTTTTAAGCAGTTCTGTGCCCGTAAGTTTTGCCGCTTCCGCAAGATTTGGTGTAAGCAGCGACGTTTTAGGTAAAATTTCCCTCACCAGCGCATTAACACTATGTGGTTTTAGCAACATATGACCGCTTGTGGACATCATCACCGGGTCTACAACAAGTGGAATATTTTTGGCACGACCAGTAATGGCTTCTGCAACACTTAAAATAATATCAGGTGACATCAACATTCCGGTTTTAATGGCATCAGCACCGATATCGCCCAAAACAGACAGAATTTGCGCCTTAACAATATGGGCCGGGACAGAAAAAACATCGCTGACCATATTTGTATCCTGAACAGTTATCGCTGTAATCGCGGACATCGCATAGGAGCCAAGCGAAGAGATGGTTTTTATGTCAGCCTGTATTCCCGCACCGCCGCTAGAATCTGAACCAGCTATTGTTAATACTTTGCCTTTCATACACTAGTCTCTGGCAGCAGACTGTACTGACGTAACGATATCTTCAGCAACATTGGAAATTAACTTATCGTCCTGACCTTCAACCATCACACGGATAAGTGGTTCAGTGCCTGATTTTCGAATTACGACGCGGCCACAGCCATTTAAACTGTTTTCTCCTTCGCTGATCGCCTGCTTAACACGTGCATCACTTAGTGGATCCCGTCCTTCATTGTAGCGAACATTTTTAAGTAACTGAGGGTAAGGATCAAAGGATTTGAACAATTTGCTTACGGGACGTCCCTTTTCCGTAAGTACAGCAAGTACCTGAAGCGCCGCCACCAGCCCATCGCCAGTGGTGTTAAAATCACTTAATACAATATGGCCGGATTGTTCCCCCCCAACATTGCAACCCAGCTCCTGCATCGCTGCAACAACGTAGCGATCACCAACGGCTGTCCTTTCAAGGCGGAGGCCCAGTGATTTCATATGATCTTCCAACCCCAGGTTTGACATTATTGTAGCGACAAGCGCATCACCCTTAAGCTGGCCTTTCTGATGCCAGTTTGTGGCAATAGTAGCCATAACCTGGTCACCATCAATAATCTTGCCCTTTTCATCGCAGATAATAAGTCTGTCCGCATCACCATCAAGCGCGATACCAATATCTGCACGTGTTTCAATAACTTTTTTGCACATAGCTTCTGGTTTGGTTGAACCACAATTAAGATTAATATTTGTCCCATTCGGCTCGGTCCCAATAGTGATGACTTCTGCGCCAAGTTCCCAAAGTACACTTGGGGCCGTTCTGTAGGCTGCACCATTAGCACAATCAAGCACGATGCGCAGACCATCAAGACGTAAATTTTTTGGAAAAGTGTTTTTTGCAAATTCGATGTATCGTCCAACCGCATTATTCAACCGTTGGGCGCGACCAAGTTCTTCACTGGCAACAAGATGTTCATTATAACCATTGTCCATCTTACGCTCTATTTCCAATTCAATTTCGTCGGAAAGTTTATTTCCATCATGATCAAACAATTTAATACCATTGTCATGATATGGGTTATGAGAAGCGGATAACATAACCCCTAGATCCGCGCGCAGCGAACGGGTTAACATCGCGACTGCCGGTGTGGGCATTGGACCAAGAAGTACAACATCCATACCCATAGAAATAAATCCTGATGTAAGCGCGGGTTCAAGAAGATATCCGGAAAGACGTGTATCTTTACCAATGACAACCCTGTGCTGATGTTCTCCACGGGTAAAATGCCGTCCCGCCGCCATACCGACACGCATGGCGATTTCAGCTGTCATTTTTCCTTCGTTCGCCTTGCCGCGAATACCGTCCGTACCAAAATATTTTCTTGCCATTTTCTTCTTTTTCTCATTTTGGAGGATTAACCATAACTATGGTAATAGCACCAGTATGTTAATAGAAGCTGAATATTCACAAAAAAAGTGACTAAAAAGTGGCAATTTTGTTATGAATTGCATCTGATACGGTAATTGCCTGACGTGTTTCTACTACATCATGAACCCGGATAATTTGAACCCCTTGCTCTATAGCACAAAGTGCCGCCGCAATTGATCCCGGAAACCTCTTGCGGGGGGTATCCTCGCCACTAAGTTCACCAATGAACCGTTTGCGCGAAACACCAATTACTATGGGTACACCTAATGCATGAAAAATTGACAGGTTAGATAAAATCTCCAGATTGTGATCCAGTGTTTTTCCAAATCCAATACCCGGATCAATCATTATCATTTGCCTGGAAATTCCAGCGTGAACACACGCATTAATACGATTTTCCAAAAACTCATAAATATCAAGAACAACATTTTCATAGCTTGGGTTATGTTGCATCGTTTGCGGTGTTCCCTGCGCGTGCATCAATATGACCGGCATTTTAGTTTCTTTAACAGCCTTCATTGCTACAGGATCATATGTAAGGGCACTTACATCATTTATGATATGAGCTCCGGCGTTAAATGCCGCCAACATTACATCGGAATTACGACTGTCAATTGATATTGGAATATCTTTTTTTGATAATTGTTCAATAACAGGAATAACACGTCCCATTTCCTGATCAATTGATACGGGCACGGCCCCCGGTTTTGTTGACTCTCCTCCAACATCAATAATATCAACACCAAAATTTATCATCTGATCAGCATGCGCAACAGCATCGCTAAAATTTGCAAACGAACCACCATCAGAAAAACTATCCGGTGTCGTATTAAGCACACCTTGGATTAGAGGTTTGCTCCAATCCAATAACATTCCGTTTTGAAGCCTGATGAAAGGACGTGGCCTGGTGATATTTTCAACCAGCTTATTGATTTCTTGACGCAACTCTGGTGAGAGCGTTTTTAAATACTTACTAAGCGCTTCTATGGTTACGATCTTGCTGGTGACGTTGTCGTTGGACCGTGTAATTACCTTTAGCGCTGAAAATGCCCTGTCTGTACCGGCAAAAGGTAATGTTTCAACATCAGAATCAGTACAGCCCCTGAGAAAACCCTGGGGCTGTAGATAAAATTTAAAATTGTCTTTTGCCTCTTTCAAGCCAGAAACTTAACCTTCAGGAACCGGGTCCGTGCCAATATTGTCACCTTTATCTTTCGATTTCTTGGTGGTTGGTACTGACCCTGTTGGTTTGATGTCCGGTTCATCATCATCGACATTTTTATGAATTTCTTTACCGGCCAGAAGATCATTAATTTCTTCACCGCTTAAAGTTTCATACTCGAGAAGACCTTTACCAAGTTTATGCAGATCATCAATATTTTTCTTTAATATTTCTTTGGCCCGCTTATAGGCTTCATCAACAATGCGACGGATTTCCTCGTCAATAATTTTTGCCGTACCGTCAGACACATTTTGAGTTTGCGAAACTGAATGACCAAGAAATACTTCCTGCTGGTTTTCACCATATTCAAGTGGCCCAAGCTTATCGCTCATGCCCCACTGGGTCACCATTGCACGTGCCATTTTCGTCGCATAGGAAATATCGGAAGAAGCACCCGAAGTCACCTTGTCATACCCAAAGATAATTTCTTCTGCCACACGACCGCCCATGGCCACTGCAAGGTCAGCATGCATTTTTTCCCGGGACTTGGAAAGCTGGTCATGTTCCGGAAGGCGCATCACCATACCAAGGGCCCGACCACGCGGAATAATAGTAGCCTTGTGAATAGGATCAGAAGCCGGACAGTGAAGTGCTACTAGTGCATGTCCTGCTTCGTGGTAAGCCGTAAGTTTTCTTTCTTCTTCCCGCATGACCATTGAACGGCGTTCGGCACCCATCATAACCTTGTCTTTTGATTGCTCAAAGTCTTCCATGGTCACAACACGTTTGCCTTTACGCGCTGCCAGAAGGGCGGCTTCATTAACCAGATTGGCAATATCCGCCCCCGAAAACCCGGGGGTACCGCGCGCAATAACACGTGGTTTAACATCTGCTGCAAGCGGTACTTTTTTCATATGTACCTTAAGAATTTTTTCACGGCCCAGAATATCCGGGTTTGATACAACAACCTGACGGTCAAAACGACCTGGACGAAGCAGAGCAGGGTCAAGTACATCCGGACGGTTGGTTGCGGCCAGAAGGATAATCCCTTCGTTGGCTTCAAAACCATCCATTTCAACGAGTAACTGGTTTAAAGTTTGTTCACGTTCGTCATTACCACCACCAAGGCCCGCACCACGATGACGGCCTACCGCATCAATTTCATCAATAAAGATGATACACGGAGCATTATTTTTACCCTGTTCGAACATATCCCGTACACGGCTGGCGCCAACGCCAACAAACATTTCAACAAAATCTGAACCGGAAATTGTAAAGAACGGTACATTTGCTTCGCCGGCAATCGCACGGGCAAGAAGTGTTTTACCTGTACCCGGAGGGCCCACGAGCAATGCACCTTTCGGAATTACCGCGCCCAGACGCTGATATTTGC
>JAUILB010000096.1 GCA_030432815.1 Alphaproteobacteria bacterium
TTTTAGAACGGATGGGTGAACATTTGCTTTTAATTCATCAAGTGATTTCTTCTTACGTGAAGCACTTGAATGTTTTGTCCGAAGCTTTGATGACGTGTTATCCGCAATCAGCATATAGGCTATCACAGCAAGGGCCAATGCCCGCACAGTTGAAAGAACGAACATAAAACCAAAAGTAAAATTCGGGTAGATAACATTTTCCGGCAAATCTTCAAACGCAATATCGCTCCAGACAATATCGCGAGGACCAATATTTATACGGTTATTCAGGGCATAGACATTCTGATATTGATAGGCAAAATAGGCATCCGCAATAATCCAGAATAATACCCCCATAACAATCAAATACTTAACATAGACCATTTTATCAATGCGGTTTACCAGCCGCCCTGCAAATGCCATCATCGCCATATAGTGGCAGATGGTATACCCCGCCATGGCGATGAAAATGTCCAGGTAATGCATCACTTCGGTCACACCAAGAGCGATAATAAGCTGGGTACCCGCAATCTGCGGGGCAATGAGAAGGAAAAATAGCAAGGCGATCTGTCCGAAATTTAACAACGTTTCAGTTAGTAGATCTTTTGGTTCTTCCTGCATGTATGTTTCCTGATTATACTAAATATTCATATAATTAATTCTGTTCTTTGATATTGGCATTTCACCGTTATTCAGTAAAGTCATATCGCATAAAAAAAGAAATATTATAACGGAAAATAAAATGGAATTTAACCAGCCGCTGTATGATTATGTGGTTAGCGCTGCAAAATCATTTGAACAAAGCCTTGATCTAAGGCCTGTCACACCATCTGCTGAAACAGAAAAAACACTTGATTATTTCAGGGAGCCACTTCCCGTTCAGGGAAGCACCCCCCTTGATGTGATAAAAATGTTAAATGAAGTTGGTGAACCCGGTGTGGTTTCATCGCGTGGCGGGCGTTATTACGGTTTTGTAACCGGAGCGGCGCTACCGGTTTCTGTGGCAGCAAACTGGCTTGCCGCGAGTTGGGACCAAAATGCAGGGCCATACGTATTAAGCCCGACAGCAGCGGTGGTTGAAGAAGTCGCCGGTGACTGGGTGCTTGAGTTGCTTGATCTGCCACGGGACAGCGGGTTTGGCTTTGTCACAGGGGCTACAATGGCCAGTTTCACTGCATTAAGCACCGCACGCCTTAGTCTTTATAAAAAATCCGGATATGACCTTAAAGCAGACGGTATCAGAAATGCGCCGAAAATTCGTTTTATCATGAGCGAAGAAATCCATCCGACAATAATCATCGGGCTTCAATATATGGGCTACGGGAAAAATGAGCTTGAATTTGTGCCAGCTGATGATCAGGGTCGCATGATTGCTGAAAAAATGCCCATGCTTGATGATATGTCCATCGTTATTTGTCAGGCAGGGAACGTCAATAGCGGCTCATTTGATCCATTTGATGCCATATGTGCAAAAGCCAAAGAAGCTGGCTCCTGGGTTCATGTGGATGGCGCTTTCGGTGGATGGATAAGAGCATCAAAAACAAGATCACATTTAGCCAAGGGGATGGAACACGCCGATAGCTGGTCCGTTGATTGCCACAAATGGCTTAATATTCCTCATGACAGCGCCATTGCCATTGTGCGCAACAGAAGGGCCATGCTGGAAACATTTGGTGTTGTCGCACCTTATCTTGTGACTGGTGAAAAACGTGATCCTGATCACTATACACCGGAACTAAGCCGGCGTGCCCGTGGTATTGAGGTCTGGGCCGCGCTTAAGCATCTTGGTCGTGAAGGCATGGGTGATCTACTTGACCGTTGCTGTAATCACGCACAGAAATTTGCAGACGGGCTTTCCAAAATGGGTTTTAAAGTCCTGAATGACGTTGTGATTAACCAGGTGGTTGTCACAATGGATGATGAAAGTAAACTTGATAATTTTATTTCACGTGTGCAACAAAGTGGCAAAACATGGTTCGGCCCTACAAATTGGCATGGACGTAAAGGTTTTCGCATCAGCGTATCATCTTACGTGACAACCGATGAAGATGTTGAAATCGCACTCACTGCGATACGCAAAGCGCTTAACTGATGATTTCAGTAACGATTTCTGTTTTCACACTATTTGCGATGTAGCACATTTCGTGTGACTTGTGATGAAGCTGCTCTAGTTCCTTCCTAGTTGGAATTTTTGGGCCGCTATAGGTGCATTTGGGTTTAAGAGTTACCTTACTCATAGCATATACGTTTCTGCCTACCCGGCTCAATATTCCAAGTGCCTCATCTTCATAACTGTCAACAACAAATCCCGCACTTGATGCCAGATCCAGAAAGAAAAGCATATGACAGCTTGATAATGCTGCAACAAATGCCTGTTCCGGATCAATGTTATCCGGATTGGAATGGGGAAGGGGCACAATATGGTGTGACGGAGATGCGGGAACGCGGTTTCCACTATCAAATTCCCACATATGTTCACGGTTGTATTTTTTATCGGTAAATATTTCATCTTTACCGCGTTTCCATGTAACCGTAACCGGATAATCAAACATGCAAAATCCTTTTTTATTTAAAAATATCATAGCATTCAAAATATGGGTATCCGAATGTTGTTTTTTTAAATGGCTTCGTTATAAAGAATTAAAATACGAAAAGGGACCCACATGAAAAATTACCTTAGCGATAGCGCCCGCACGGCATCAAACACATATTTCACCGATAAGGTGACCGAAGAAGAAGTCAAATCAACCTTTGAAGCATTTGCCAAAACTGGTGAAACGCTGGATAACCAGAAACGTCGCCTTTTTTATGGGAAAGGTGACCCACTTGAAGGGGGAAAGGTTGATGGTTTTTCAATTAATGGACTTAATGGTAATATTGTCCATGCAATTTATGGATTATGCACCGAAGCCGGGGAAATAAGCGAAGCTTTCCTCAAGGCCGCAGAAACAGGCGAATTTGATGACACTAATTTAAAGGAAGAAGCTGGCGATCTTCTTTGGTATCTTGCAATGCTGTTTCGTGAACTTGACACAGACTTTGAAACCGTTGCCACAACCAATATCAACAAGCTTAAAGCACGGTTTCCAGAAAAATTCACTCAGGATAATGCCTACAACCGTGACCTGAATATCGAGCGAGAAATACTGGAAACAAAATAGGTTATTTTATAACATATTGAATTATAAAAAGACTTACAGGGATTTAAAATAACAACTCTTACGAGTAGTTCATAATATTGACATAATTAAAAGCCATGCTCATAAGAATTTTTCATTATGGGGAGATATATCTATGTCTTATCGTAATTGTTTAAAATCCTCATCCGCCTTAATTGCTGCATCATTGATCACAGCTAATATTACCACTGTACAAGCGCAGGATACAGCCAACGCTTCGGGTGAAACAGAAACCATTTATGTTACCGGATCTTTTATCAAAAAACGGTCACAGGAAAATTCGGCATCACCCCTTAATGTCGTTGGCAGATCAGACCTGTCGGCACAGGGATTAAACAATATAGGTGATATTGCCCGTAATATGACCTTTAATGCAGGATCAGAACTTAATACCGATGCGTTCACCCAAAATTTCTCCACTGGTACGACAAATGTGAACCTGCGTGGTCTTGGTTTAAGTTCAACACTGGTTTTGATAAATGGAAAAAGGCAGACATTATCCGGCGCCTATGCGGATGATGGTAGCACGTTTGTCGATACAAGTACGCTTGTTCCAATGATCATGGTGGATCAGGTTGAAACGCTTAAAGACGGTGGCTCCGCCATTTACGGAACGGATGCTGTATCCGGTGTAGTTAACTTTAAAACGCGTAAAAATTTCGTGGGACTGGAACTTGAAAGTGGATATCAAACAACGACTGAAGACAGTCAGAACGATTTTGATATTTCTGCTATTTGGGGGACGGAATTCGCTAATGGTGCCAATTTTGTCGTTGCGGGAAGTTTTTTAAACCGAACGGCTCTTAGTGCTGCGGACCGCTCTGAAATTACATCAGGAAGCGGTATATCAGGGTCCGGCCAACCTGGCACATTACTGCTTCTTGATCAGGTGCCAACTGCTGATCCGACACAGGACCTAAATATGAACGGTTTTATCGACCAGCTTCCATTGATTGACCCATATTGCGGAACAGCGAATTTTTCAATTCCCAACCCGCTTGGTGATCCTATTCCGACGGGGGCAACAACGTCCGTAACACCCGGAACCTGTAATTTCCAGTTTGACCAATATTATGACCTGGTGCCGGAAGAAGAACGCATACAGTTATTTGCATCACTTGATACCGATGTCGGTGACAGTATGCATTTCTATCTGGAAGGGGGCTATGCCGATAATCAGGCCATTCGCCGTAATGCACCGGCATTTCCTGTTGCATCACCCGTTCCCGTACTTGTCGGGGATGGGATGGGTGGCGTACTGCCCTATGTACCTACAGAATTTGCGCCGCTCGTTCAAAATCTTGGACTATCTACAATTCTTTTTATTGGCCGTATTCATGGGGATAACGCGGAACCATTTGTATCTTATCATGATAATGAAACATACCGCATTTCAGCCACCTTGGATGGCCAGCTTAACGACAACTGGTATTGGGAAACATCAGCCGGTTACAGCAAAAACAAATATGGCATTAACGTTGATGATGTACTTAGAAATAATTATATCTCTGCCCTTGCAACCGGCGCATTTAACCCATTTGGTACCGCATGGACAACACACCCAAATGATCCGGCAGTGGTAAATTCACTTATTGCACAAACCAGACTTGATGGTGAAACAAGTCTCTTTACCTATAATGCACATATAAGTGGGGATATTGGCGAGATTAACGGTAATCCAATGCAGATTGCTTTTGGTGGTCAGTATCGACGCTCAACCATGGATTATGACTGGGGGGCAGATTATAATGGCCCAACAGGCGATGGTAGTAATGGCGGTGCGTTTACAGGTACACCACTGGAACCTTTTAATGGGGGCAATCTTATGTTCCTTTATGGTGGACCGGATTATGGCGGAAATCGCGATGTGTATGCGCTGTTTACCGAGCTTGCTGTACCGGTTAATGATACAATAGATTTGCAGCTTGCTGCACGTTATGAGGATTACGGTGATGGTGTCGACAGCTTTGATCCAAAAATATCCGTGCTTTGGCGACCAAGCGATATTTTCTCTGCCCGTGGCTCATTCAGCACCGCATTCCGGGCACCATCACTTTATAACACAGTTGGTGTACAAACAGCCCTGAATGAAATTTCCGCAGGAGGGCGCTCAACATTTATACCTGTTACATCTACTGGCAATCCTGATCTGGAACCGGAAAATGCCGAAGTGTATAATATTGGTTTTACCGTTACACCGAATGCTAATTTACGCGCCGGAATTGATTACTGGCGTTATGATTTTACAAACCTGATTACCCAGGAAAATTCACAAAGCGTGGTGAATCGAGCCCTTCTTGGTGATATGACGGCATTAAGTCAGCTTGATTTCAATATTCCCGGTGACCTGACCACACTGACACGGATAAGAACCAACATTATCAATGCGCCGACGGTTACCACTGACGGACTTGATTTTAACGCCCAGTATACTGGAAATCTGGGAAATGGCGGCACAGTGGTGCTTGGAGGGGAGGCAACATATATATTCAGATATGATGCTGTTGATCAGGCTGGCGTTGCTTTTGATGGTGCTGGTAGCCGGAATTTTAATAATTTTGCACGGTCCATGCCGAAATTCAGGGGTAATATCAATGTCGGGTACCGTACTGACCATCATATATTCAATGCTTTTGTCCGCTATATTAACAGTTATCAGGATGATCAGAATAATGTTGAGGTAGAGAGTTACACCACATTTGATTTCCAATATGGCTATATCTTTGGTGATCCTGATGACGCGCCGCTTCGGGCAACTGTCGGTGTGATTAATGCCTTTAACAAGCAAATCCCCCTGCTGCAAACCAATTCCGGTTTTGATACCAAGGTGCATGATCCACGCCAGCGGATGATATATATGAAACTCGCCAAGGCGTTTTGACGGACAGCCGTTTAAGAGTTTGTCTACCTGACTTTATAGGTAAGACGATAGTTTCAGATAGGTTGCAAAAGGTGAACACGATATTGTTATGTAAAAGAAGCGATTGCACTTGACTAATGCAGATATGTTTCTAATAGTTTTAATTTTACAATCTGCGAGGGAATTCATGAACTTTCTAAAACTTTTTATTGCAACACTTATTTTGACGATTGCACTGGGCACTCAGCCGGGCTTTACCAAAGACAGAAGTTATAAATTTACTTTTAATGGGCATAATAGTGATCAAATAAACGATCAAGAAGATTTTGCCAAACTAAAAGCTGCCAAATATACATTGGACAAGGGCTATAGCTATTTTATTATTGAAAATGCAAGACGATACAGTAGAGAGGCACGAAACAGTGGTACACTTGGGTCCCGAAAATCTTCAACACCAAAACCAAGAACGGAATTAAGTATTCACGTTTATGATCAGGATCCTAACCACGAGAATTCCTTCAATGCTGCTACCTTAATTGAAGAAATGGATCGCAAATATTCTGAATAATATTTCTCAAATATTTTTACTATAGCATTTGAAAAATAAGGTTCATTTGAAAATAAGACAGATATAATTTTCCCTGTATACTGTGAAAAAAGAAGGTAACCCACCATGCTCTGTGTAAAAGACGCATCTAAGTAGTAAAAAGATGCTTTCATTTCTTTTTCCTTCTCCTTAAACTACCTAAAAAATTAGGGAGATTTTGATGCGCCTTTTATCATTTGTAGTATGCCTCATATTTAGCTCGGTGGCAGGGGCGCAGGACCGGGAAACAGTTAATGTCGACGGACTTACAGAACCTGTTGAAATCGTAAAGGACAAATGGGGCATATCCCACATTTATGCGCAGAACCAGGCAGATCTTTTTTTCGCCCAAGGTTTCAATGCTGCCCGTGACAGGCTGTTTCAATTTGAAATCTGGCGCAGGAAAGCAACGGGAACGCTTGCCGAAATAATGGGGCCAAAAGCACTGGAACATGATAAAGGGGCACGCCTGCTCAGGTTTAGAAATGATCTTGCAGCCGAACTTGCTCATTATCATGAAGACGGCACAGAAATCATCACATCCTTTGTGGCCGGGGTCAATGCCTATATCCGTGAAACGGAAGAAAACCCGTCATTGCTGCCGTTTGAGTTTGGCTTGTTAGGCATAAAGCCGGGCTACTGGACCCCGGAAATTGTAATTTCCCGACATAATGCGCTTACAGGCGGCATATCAAATGAAATAATGCTTGCCCAGGCAATTACAGCTTTGGGACCCGAAAAACTTCGGGATTATATGCCATTTTACCGGGACACCCATCTTGAACCATTTGATGGGATTGAACTTTCAAATATCACAAATAATATAATGGCATTATATCGTGCATCACGCAGTATGCCGGAATTTGAGGCATCTGATCTTGCAAATCCGCAAATGGCCAGTGTAATAAACAATGCCGTGGAAGTACAGCCGAACGATTACTGGAATGATCCCATAGAAGGCATTAACAACCAGGGCAGCAATAATTGGATAATTAGCGGGACACGCACCGCAAGCGGAAAGCCAATCATGGCAAATGATCCACACCGAACCATTCAAAGCCCATCGCTTCGTTATATGGTCCACCTGCATGCACCTGCAAAGAACGGCAAGCGGGGCTGGAATGTTATTGGTGGCGGTGAGCCGGTGCTTCCCGGGGTATCCATCGGTCATAATGAATATGGTGCCTGGGGGCTGACCATTTTCCGGATCGACCAGGAAGATCTTTATGTCTATAAAACCAACCCGGACAACCCAAACCAATACTGGTATCAGGGCAGGTGGGTAGACATGATGACCGAACAAACCACAATCACCGTCAAAGGGCAGGGTGATGTAACAGCAACATTAAAATATTCAATTCATGGCCCTGTGCTCCATGAAGACCGTGAAAATAATATTGCCTACGGCCTTAAGGCGGCATGGCTGGATATTGGTGCAACACCGTATCTTGCATCACTGCGGATGGATCAGGCGCAGACTTTTGAAGAATTCCGTGAAGCCTGTAGTTTTTCAGGACTTCCAGGTGAAAATATGGTCTGGGCGGATAAAAATGGCACGATTGGGTGGCAGTCTGTGGGGTTAACACCAGTGCGTTTTGGCTGGGACGGCAGCCTTCCAATTCCCGGAGATGGTGAATATGAATGGAACGGATACGTACCCATAAAACAAATGCCACATGTTACAAACCCGAAAGAAGGGTGGTACGGCACAGCGAACAATCATAACGTACCCGCCGGATATCCAAATATTTTTTCCGATTTTTATTCCGATCCCGCGCGAATATACCGCATGACAGAAGTTATGAATGAGGCCACAGATCAAACAATAGAGGACAGCAAGAGGCTTCAGTATGAT
Organism: Alphaproteobacteria bacterium; assembly: GCA_030432815.1. GTDB lineage: Bacteria > Pseudomonadota > Alphaproteobacteria > Sphingomonadales > Emcibacteraceae > Pseudemcibacter. Next base: position 8,460 of record JAUILB010000096.1, read on the forward strand.
ACCAAATCCATGAATGCGGAAAAACTGACCCCCTATATAGCCCGCCTTTCATTGAACGGCAGGACCAGACGTGCCCAATTGATGCTGGAAAACTGGGATCATCGGCTTGACCGGGATAGTGCTCCCGCTGCCATATTCGACATATGGGAAAGCAACATGCGCGCTATTTTACGCGGTATTGTCATGGAAAATATTGAACAGGGACAAATACCTTCTTTAAGCAAACAAAAACTCAAGGACTGGATTGCAAATCCGCCCCGTTGGGTCTTCGGCAATAATCCCGAGAGCAGAAGAGATGAGATTATGGCAGAAAGCCTTGAGCGCGCCGTCATATATTTAAGTGAACAGCAGGGACGTGATATGGATAACTGGCGCTATGGGGCCATTCATTATGCGCAAATTGTAAATCCATTCAGTCATCTGGTTGGAGCAGAAGAAGCAAGCCAGCTTGATACCGAAGTCCTGCCACGTGGGGGCGGAAGCAACACCCTGAATGCAGTTGGCGGCGATCAGCGCCAAAGTTCAGGTGCCAGTTTCAGAATGATTGTCGATACGGCAGACTGGGATACTGCTGTTGGAACCAATACGCCGGGACAATCCGGTAACCCCACAAGCAAATATTATAAAAATCTGTTTGAAAACTGGAATAAAGGGGAATATTTCCCTATGTATTATTCTCGTAGTCAAATTAATGATAATGCCGGGTTAGTCCT
>JAUILB010000097.1 GCA_030432815.1 Alphaproteobacteria bacterium
GACATATGATATTATCTATACGGCGCCGCGGTTTGGCAAAACTGGCAATGTCATTTCGCAGGCACGCATGACCGTCATCCATAATGGCGTTCTTATACAAAATAATGTCTCGCTTACCGGACCAACAGTTTACATCGGCGCCCCTGCTTATAAACCGCACGGCAATCTTCCCATTCATTTGCAGGATCATGACCACAAGGTAAGCTACCGCAATATATGGGTTCGGGAACTTTAATAACAAACAACGAGGTTCGGCCAGTGTTCCAGCCATTTTTTACCACTTATTCTTTGCTTGAAAATATCGGGCTTTGGCCGCTTGTTGTTCATAGTAATGGTATTCGCCATAAGTGCTTCCAAACCAAATGGAGCAATCAGCTCTATTTCACCATCAATGGATAACCTTGTCCCGATCGCCGCTTCAACCTCTACCCAGTAACGCATGGCATCACTGGTCGACCGGTAAGGCTGATCACCATTTTTTAAATGCATGCGCGCCTGATTTCTTACCGACCATGGAAGGCTTGATCTGGATTTAAGATATTCTTCAATCTCCCGATCTTTTTCTGCACTGTCATTTACCGGATCAAAATAAATAAGATCAATATCTGCTAGCTTGGTTGCGGCTTCATAATCATGCAGTTTATCCCACACCAGATTACGGACAAATCCCGCTGCAAGACACCAGTCCGGCAGATTGAGTTTGGATGCCAGTTGAAGAGCCTCCATCCTCACTTGATCTTCACTGATCCATTTGATGATCTGATAACTATTATCTTGTTGGTGTTGAATGTGCTGCTCCGCGAAAAATAGCATTTATCAGCATTAAATTTAACCCGTCAAGGTAGGCACGAACCGTTGGATCACTTGTAAAACCTATAACCTGCCCTCTTCCTTTTGGTTCGGAAATCACAAATGGCTTGTGGGCAAGTTGCACACGATTTTCTTCCCAAAGATAACCACTTGCCAGAATATTATCGGCGTTTGCATAATTAATGACGTTCCGTCCCTTATCAATAGTAATCGGGGTATAAATATCGCTGCCGCGATAAAGCACATTTACGGTTGCAGCAGATCCGGCCGTCAACCAGTGTTCAAGATCCACATTGGCCTTAAGCATAACGCCCGGCACCACATCAGGATCAGCATTATGATCTTCAATAGCAGCGTTATAATCCTCAAGCCCGGTCATAAGCGTGCCATCCACACGGGCACTGTCATCAACATCTTCCTTCTTATCTTCGCGGTAAGCATATTCGCGGCGCGATGACATAATATCCACATCCGGGTCAGTTACATAACGCATGCCAGTACCCAAAGCGATCAATGTGCCACCATCATTTACCCAGTCTTTAAGGTTTGACGTCCCCCTTTCCCCAAAAATGGCCTTATAGCTGGCCCGTGATTCCGGAATAATAATGACATTAAATGGACTTAAATCAGCACCCACTATATCATCAGCCCGTATGGCCGTTACCGGATAATCAAACTGTCTTTCAATAACAAACCGGGTGTTTCCTGCACTATAATTTGACGTCGGCGTATCCCATAGGATCGCGACCCGCGGCGCATGAATGCGTTTTGTGTTTCCACTGCCAAAACTTGGCCCTTCACTTACCCAGCTATCGTTTACACCAACCACTTCGGCACCGGTCATAGCCGCAATGTTATTCAATTTTTCAGATAACCCCGCGTCATTTGCCGCTACCTCAATAATAAGAGACCCTGCCGGATAACGGCGCCCCAGGTTAACAAAGCTCATGTCTGCACTTTTAACCACGATCCCCTGACGAAGAACGTGGCTTAAAAAACGGCTTGCAGTCGATTGTCCCCACGGAACAATGAATGCAACGGTTGCATCAGGATTTGTTACTGAAGAAGGAATAAAATATGCTTTATCAGTCAGCTCACCTTCCACTGCCCGAACCGTATTACACTTGTTTACCGTAACATTAAACATATGCGGCAGTGACCAGGCCGTCACATCATAGATCTGATCATTTAAATTATTATCACGGCGGCGTTCCTGTTCTTCCAGAAATGTCCCATCCATTGGCACATTTTCATCCATGACCGTTCTTATGAACCGCTTGGCAGGTTGTGCGCTGTCAATAACATAACTCCCCGCTTCATACTCAATACCACATGCGTTAAATCCGTTATTTGTTTTAAAAACATCTACGCCTTGTCTGGTAAGTAACCCTGCAATTTTGTCGGCCGCGGCCTGATCAAATTGCGTTGGAATTACATAGTAACGGCCGTCTTCATTTTTCCCTTCTTCAATACCGCTCCTTCGATATTCATAAAATTCCCTTAAAAGTCTGTCTTTGTTGCTTGCTGTCACTTCGGCTGTTGAGAGTGACGTCACAAGATGATGCCTCACAGCATCACGGTAATGAAGTGTTTCACCATCATTCCGGCGAAGCAATAGCCCCCCTGATGATGCCTGCTCATATGTTGCCGAGGCCGCCCCATAATAGGCTGGCCAGCTGGCACCATAACCTGGATAGAAGGCATCAAACACTTCACGGGTGAAATAATCAAAACCGTATTTATCAAAATATTTGGCATTATTTCGCCCGATCATGGTTAGTGTGTTCCATTGATTATCCGCAATATTGGGGTTCGCAGGCGGCGCGGGCGGCGAGAAGAAATAAGAACTATTTCCACCCATCTCATGGAGATCAATATAAATAAGCGGAAAATATTCCTGCACTGCAGCAATCTTGCCCTGCGTTTCCGGTTGTGTCATGGCAAACCAGTCACGGTTTAAATCAAAAAGATAGTGATTGACCCGCCCATTGGGCCAGGGTTCTCTATGTTCTGCGGAGATTGGACTGTCATCTGCCAAAAGCCCGCGCGCACCGCGGAAAGAATATATAAACCTGTCACGTCCATCAGGGTTTTGCTGCGGATCAATAAAAGTGACACTATTTTGCATGATGTTATCGACCTGCGGCTGATTTGTTGCCGCAAGCAAATGATAAGCCGTCTGCATGGATGCTTCCATTGGTGAAATTTCATTACCGTGAACCCCGTGGCTTAACCATGTTGAACCAACCATAGTGGGGATAATTTCGTCTGCTTCTGCCGGACTTGTAACGCGTGGATCCGCCAGTCTTTTCATATTTGTGCTTAAAGCATCAAGCGCGGCGATATTTTCAGCATTTGATATCGCCACATAAACAAGCTGTCTGTTTTCCCAGGTTCTGCCATATTCAAATATTTTAAAACGGTCGGGCGCCGCTTCCTCAAGCGCACGAAAATAGGCAAGCATTTCCCAATGGGCCGTAATCTCATCTCCGGATTTATGTCCTAAGACCTGCTCCACTGTTGGAATTGCAGGGTCATACTCCGTCCCGGGAATATATTCAAATTCCTGTGCATTTGAATGTGCAAGAAAGAATAACGATAAAATTACAGTTTTTAAAGCGAATCTGGACATGTTTCTCCCCTGTTTTGACAGTAGCTTAGTCAAAATAGAAGGGGATATCAAATGCAATCGCAGGCTTATTTACCTGCGGAGGGCTTCGGATAAAAGATAAAGAATATCCCCGCCCAATGTCGCCCCCGCCACCGCCGTAATGCTGCCAATGGGATCATAAGCAGGTGCAATTTCCACAAGATCGGCACCAACGATATTAAGCCCTCTAATCCCTTTCAATATTTTTCGCCCTGCCATTACCGTCGGGCCACCGGATACAGGGGTGCCCGTACCCGGCGCATAAGCGGGATCAAGAAAATCAATATCAAACGTAAGATAAGCCTTGGCATCCCCAACGCGATTTTTAATATGTTCTGCCACTTCTGAAGGCTTCATTTCATCAAGCTCTGTTGCAAAAATTATATCAATACCGTGTGTTTCCGGGTTTGGTGTTCTGATCCCTATTTGGATCGAATGTTCAATATCCAGAAGCCCTTCTTTGATGGCATGATAAAACATTGTGCCATGTGTGTAATTTTCATCAACCCAGGTATCGGAATGGGCATCAAAATGAATAAGGGCCAAAGGGCCATGTTTGCGAACATGTGATCTTAAAAGCGGAAGCGAAACAAAATGATCCCCACCCATCGCAAAACATGCCGTTTCACTGGCAAGAATTTTATCCACCGTTTCTTCAGTTTCTTTGATCATACGTTCCGGATAACCCGCAAAATTACAAATATCTCCGTAATCAATGACTGTATGATACTCTGCAATATGGTAATCCCACGGCCAAAGCCCATATTCAAATTCACCCGTTAGCGTGGATTGTTCCCGCATGGCGCGGGGACCAAATCGGGCACCCGGTCTGTTCGTTGTACCCAAATCATATGGTACGCCCAATACAGCAATGTCCGCTTTTTTCAGATCCCTGGACATTGGAAATCGCATAAAGCTTATCGGTCCAGAACAGGCATCATCCCACCAATTTTCGAGCAAATCTTTATCCGCCGGCATTTTTTTTACCTTTAAATCAGTTCTTAACCTTATCAGGTTATCTTTTATTCTTTGTAGATTTAAGGTAATATTTATAAAATATCCAATGGAGATATCAATGAGAAAGCAGATTATTCGCGCAACCCTTATGAGCCTGCTCGTTTCCGGCACCGTTGGTGCCAACGCGCAGGAACAGTCCTTGCAACAATTTGACCAAGACGATTTCGATGAATTGATGAGGACAAATCCCGAACTACTTGGTGAAGTCATCAATCCAGACGGGAGTGTTGACCGCTCACGTTTGGCAGAAATCCTGAGAAACGATTATGATTTTGAAGATGAAAATGAAGCAGACTTGCTTCCTGGCTTTAACGGATTGGAAGATAGGGGACTACTAAGCGAAAGAACACCCGAAGAAATTGAAAATGATGTCGTTCTGCAAAAAAGACTAGCCGAGGAGCGTGAAAAAGCCTTCGAAATATACAAAAAACGTCACGGTATAGAATAAGCAACTTTTTTTGATATTTTAAACGAGCTGGTTTTTCTTAAATCAGCTCTTTTTTTATATATTTCAGGGACTTTTCCGCTCTTTCAGAAATTCTTCCTTGATCATTCCTGTTACTAAAGGTGCTCCACGGTATAAATGGTCCGGATCACCAAAATATTGAGCATCCAATCCGTAAAATTCGGACATGACAGTAAAACCATATTTCTGCGACAGATTATCAATATATGACTGGTAAGCCATCAGAAAATCGGCTGGAAGCTTATTGTATGAGTTATTATTGATCGGAAATGTATACCAATAGAAGTCAATATCATGCTCATTGGCAAGTGCGATCATTTTTTCAAAATAATGATTTATGATTTTTGACGGTTTAAATTCCCCCAGCAGAATTTCCGTAGAATCGCCATCGGCTTCATCAAACACAGAAACATATACATGTCCTTTTGATGTTAATAGTTGATCTGCTACCAGTTTATTTGTCTTCCAGCGTGCATTTGTAATACCCGAGTAAAGGTCGGTTAAATATTTACCTGTAAAATATATATATTCGCGGTGATCAATTGCGCCTATAATATCATTATCATCAAGCTTTTCTGCCATTTCAGCAATTTCATCATATTCATCCGTATCCAGATATCTGAACTTCACCGTATTACCCAGATAAAAATAAGGAACGCTGAGTAGTAATGATGAATAACCGACAAGCAATTTATCCGGTGCATCATTATGTTCAAGATAATGTTTTAGTGTAAAATACCCCTCAATTGGTGTGCTGGCAGGCAGAGAAAGATTTATCGAATTAAATACGTCGTCATCAAATTCATTTGGCATAAAGGTCGCTTTTGCCCGTGAATCCCCCATAACCACGAAATTATATTGTTCCACGTTTCGAGTAGTCGTTTTATGTTTAACATCCATCCAGGACGCATAATCATCATTCATATATAAATCTTTATGAAAAAGGATCACATATGAATAGATGGCAAATAATAGTGCCGTAAATGCAATCACCGAAAATGTCATTTGTTTATAACTACGAAACATAATCTTCCCTAAAATGTATAATAAAGGAATTCACTCTCTTTGGTGATATAGAGCAAACCAACAATCAAACCAAAACTCATAAACACAAAGTTATAAAAAGAAGGCTTAAATTCCCGCATTTTTTCAATCGAATTCTTAAAGCCCAATATAACCACGAAAGCACCAAGCAGCCATATAGCCGTCCATATATCCCCGTTAATCGAAGGTAGAAAATCGCCAAACTGAATACCAAGATTATTGTCAAACTGAACCTGAGTTGGCAGAATAATTTTATCAAATGCAAACATACCCTCTAAAACTCTCATCGCCTCATCCCAGCTACCAGCCCGGAAGAACACGCCTGAAATATTTAGGAAAAACATAGTTATGATCCAGCCAACGGCCGCATGAAGCCTAATACCATACTGTTTCCAGATATAGTAAATCACCAGCGCGGATCCATGTAATAGCCCCCAGAACACGAATGTCCATGCGGCACCATGCCACAAGCCGCCAAGGACAAATGTAAGCCACATACTAAAAAGGAATATTGGTTTTCCACGTTTCTTGCCGACTATTACGTGGAATACATAATCACGTAAAAAACGTGACAGCGTCATATTCCACCGGCTCCAGAATTCCTGTATTGACCGTGATTTAAGTGGTGAAAAGAAGTTAATCGGAAGAACTATATTAAACATGAGCGCAACGCCGATTGCCATATCCGTATAGCCGCTATAATCAAAATATATCTGAAATGCGAAAGAAAGCGATGTTGCCCACGCGCTCAGGAAATCAAGTGCCTCTGTACCTGAAAATCCGTAATATACCCATTCTGCAAATGTGTCGGCAAACACCACTTTTTTGAACAGACCAATCATGAAAATAAAAAGGCCAGTTGCAATATTTTTATAATTGATCAACTTGTTTTTAAGCTGATCAAATTGCGGCATCATTTCACTATGATGAACAATTGGTCCTGCTATTAACTGCGGAAAAAAAGTCACAAACAAACCGTAATTAACAAATGAATAGTTTTTTCCCCTTCCGCGATATGTATCCACAAGATAAGCTATCTGCTGGAACGTAAAAAACGATATTGCGAGCGGCAGTACAATATTGAGTAAAGTAAAATCTGCCCCAATCGCTATGTTTACATTAGAGATAAAGAAGTCACTATATTTAAAATAACCAAGTAGCCCAAGATTAACAGCTACGCCGTATAGCATGGTTGATTTCGGCGACACCCCATTCCCCCCCTCACGGCGTGCTTCTGCAATTCTGTTGCCAATAAAGTAATTGAATGTAACCGATGTTAGAATAAGTGGCAGATAAGAAACATTCCACCAGCTGTAAAAAAACAGACTTGCCACAAAAAGAAAGGCATTGCTTAATTCCGTTAACCGATTGTGATTCAAGAAGAAATAGACAACAAATGTAATCGGCAAGAATACAAATATGAACGCATAGCTATTAAAGAGCAAAGGTCGGCCCCGCGGTTTTTATTAAATAATTTTTATAATATTATTTTTATCACCGCGGGCTTAAGTTTTGGTTAAATTTGAAGTAATGCGTTATTTGCACAATCAGGATGATATTAGTTACCTGAACGGTTCACAACTTCCTTACCGTTATAAACAAGACGCGTTGACCACGGGATTGGGTTTCTTAGGGCGTAATGCGCCATACAGCCACCTTCTGCTTCGCTTAATAAATCCATTATCCGTTCCTGACTTTCCGGGCTTTCAATGATCACATGGGTTTCCACAAGATCACATCCGCCATCTGTCATATAACCATGTTCACGCATATGCCCCAGATTGGTTCTGAATTTGATCCGTTGCTCAAGCTTTAAGCTGTCAACCTGAATTTTTCTTGCTGTCAGAATATCCGTAAGATGCGTCATAAGACAAAAACCAATCCCAGCAGCAAAAAATGCTAGCGGCGGCGGGGCCGTGTCTTCCCCTACAGGCGGTTGCTCATCACAATAAAGAACAACCGGGCTAAATCCCGGAATATTGACCGATACAGTGCCTGTTTTTGATTGCATCTTTCCAGCTTCTGCGGTCAAATTAACATCAAATGTATATGGCTCAGGATGACGCGCCTTGGTAAATTTCCCAACCTCAAACTGTGTTGGCGCAATAGGTACGCTACTTCTTTCACCAACTCTAAATATTTTTTCCTCTGACATATCGATATTTCCTTTTTCAAAAAATATTATTGTCAGAAAATACATCATTTTATTTGGCGGTACCCGCCAAAATCACTATAATTTTCCAATAATTTGATGATATACATCAACAAAATAATTTTTTTGAAGGAAAACTCCATGTTAACCACACAGGATAAAATGATACTCACCAATTTACAGGCTAATGGTCGGATGCCTATTGTAGAACTCGCCGCTAAAACAAATATGTCTGAATCCACATGCATGCGAAGAACAAAAAGCCTTGAAGAAGTGGGTGTTATTAAAGGATATACCGCCCTCCTTGATGCTGAAAAAGCGGGTTTTGATGTTATGGCTTTCGTACAGGTAAGTATAAATCAAAACACAGAAGCCGCATTCAACAGTTTCAAGAATGCAGTGCGCGCTTCACCCTATATTCTTGAATGTTATTCCCTGTCCGGTCCTTATGATCATCTAATGAAAGTTGTCGCACGTACCAATAAGGACCTTTCCCATTTCATCTTAAAAACCCTTAAAACATTTCCTGAAATCAGGGATGCACAAACATTATTTGTCCTGCATCAGGTTAAGCATACCACGGCCCTGCCGATGGATCTTAACTGATTACTGTTGATAAATATTTCTTTATATGACACTTTTCTGAAATGAAGCTCGGTGATTTAAAATCCTACACCATGGCCGGATATGAAGAATATCGCCCTCCCAAACGCGATCACATAACCGAGGCGTTATGGTCACAATTTACACCACTGAATGCCCCTGCTGGCGGCACTCATCACCTTGTTCCCGAACCGACAGCAAACATTGCCCTTTCCAGGCGCTATAATAGCTTAGGAAACACCACCAACGAGCGGGTAGATCTGTACGGACCAATAGACAGACCCTTCACATTTAATTTGATCCCCGGGCATCAATTAATCGCCATCAGGATCAAGCCTGAATGGTTGCCAACGCTGCTTGGTGTTTCTGCCAATGATCTGCTTAATACAGCTACGGACTTAGCCGACATATCACCAGAGCTTTCCTCA
>JAUILB010000419.1 GCA_030432815.1 Alphaproteobacteria bacterium
CAGCACATCAAGTTCATCGGCAACTGTGCCGCTTTCCATGGAATGCGCACAAAGCCACGGACTACATAAAGCTGCGGTTCGGTTTGTTGTTCCCCTGGGCAGCACTGTCAATATGAATGGTACCGCCGTGTACCAGGGGGTAGCTGTCATTTTTCTTTCGCAGGTTTACGGAATCGATATCGGGCTTTCCGACTATTTTCTGGTCGCCATGGCAGCATCGCTGGCGGCAATCGGATCCGCCGGTATTCCGCAGGGCGGTCATGTTATGACATTAATGCTTTTTTCAATCGCCGGTATTCCGGCTGAAGGTTTCGGGCTTATCATCGCTGTGGACTGGATCTTGGACAGGTTCCGTACAACGCTCAATGTCTGGGGTGATCTTGTCGGTGCAAGTATTATTGACCGGTTTGTGATGGACGACAGTTAAACAATATACTAGCTTAAGCAAAAATTATTTAAGGGGCCGTTATGACAAAACACATACATTTAATACTGATTATTTTATTCACACTTTCAGGCATAAATATAGCAAGCGCGCAGGATGATTATGATGTGCGGGAACATTATACCAAACATGAATATGCCATTCCCATGCGCGATGGCACAAAAGTTTTCACTGCCGTCTATACTCCCAAAGATAAATCAAAAACTTATCCGATGCTGATGGTCAAAACGCCTTATTCTATAAGGCCTTATGGTGTCAATAATTTCCCCGAAAATCTTGGGCCAAGTGGTGGAGACAACCGTTTTGCCAAGGATGGCTATATTTTTGTATATCAGGATGTACGCGGGCGTTTCATGAGCGAAGGCGAATTTCGCAATATGACGCCCCATAATCCGAACAAGGGGCCGACGGATCATGACGAAAGCTCTGATATGTATGATACGGTGGAATTTCTGCTTAAAAATGTAAAAGGCCATAACGGTAATGTTGGTATTTTCGGGATATCATACCGCGGCTTTTACGCCGCAGCATCGATCATTGACAGCCATCCTGCGATTAAGGCCGCAAGCCCCCAATCGCCAATGGCCGATATATTTTATGGTGATGATTTTCATCATCGCGGGGCTTTTTTCCTGCTTGATGCATTTCGGTTTTTCCGCGGGTTTGACCAGGATCACAATAACCCGACACCAACCGGCAAACGGGACCCGTTCGAATTCCCGGGTGATGATGCCTATAAATTTTTCCTGGAACTTGGTGCGCTGCATAATGTGAATGATAAAATTTTCAAAGGAAATAGCCCGTTTTGGAACAAATTGATGGAACATGGCGATTATGACGAATTCTGGCAGGAACGCCATCTTGTGCCGCATCTTAACAATATCACTGCCAATGTGATGACGGTAATCGGATCGTTTGATGCCGAAGACAGCTACGGTGGCACCGCCATTTACCACGGCATTGAAGAAAAAAATCCGAATACTGATAATTTCCTTGTGCGTGGGCCGTGGTTTCATGGGGGTTATGTCCGATCACCAGGCACCGAACTTGGCAATGTGCAGTTTGATGTTCAAACATCACGGGATTATAAGGAAATTGATCTAAAATTCTTTAATCATTATCTGAAAGGCGGGCCGGATCATGAACTACCGGAAGTGCTTGCCTTTTATACCGGTGAAAATGAATGGCGCGAACATTCCGCATGGCCGGCACCGGAAGCGGAGCCCGTGACATTTTATCTTAAAGAAGGGGGTAAAATTGATACTGACGCCCC
>JAUILB010000420.1 GCA_030432815.1 Alphaproteobacteria bacterium
GGGTCAGAAAGGCTTGTTCGTCCGCTGTCTGTAAACCAGATATCGCCGTTTGGCGCGATCGCCAAGTCGGAAAGCCCCTTGAATTGCTCCCCTCTAAATCCCGTGTGTAATTTTTTAAATGTCCATTTTCCATCATATTCCAACAGGCCGTTTTTATAATCGGTCAGAATAAAATTACCATCGGACTTTTGTTTGATGGAATGGGGTTCACCATCATATTGATAGTGAAGCGACCAGTTTTTTTGCGGATCAATTTTAAAAATCCTGCCGTATGGCACATCCACAACCCACAAATTGCCTTCAGTATCCAATTCCGGCCCTTCGAGGAAAGAATGTAGCGATTGCCCTGGCCTTGTCATTTTCACCCATTCGTTTGGCTCACCTTCATAATGGTGTTCAACTGGTAATCGTGACCACAATTTCGCTGTTATATATTGCTTCATGCTACCACCCCTTCTTTTCTAAGCACGTCAATATCGTCCGAAGATATTCCATACTCTGCAAGGATTTGATCTGTATGTTCACCAAAACCCGGTGCGGGCGATATAATTTCCGGACCATCATCAAAATGATAAGCCGCTATCGGCACTTTCGGATTATAAGTATCACCATCACTGCGTTCAGCAGTGTGAAAATATGATTTTAGCTGCGGGTTTTTGATTGCTTCTGCAAGTGTTATCTGTTTTTCAGCGGGAAGCTGATGTGTATGAAAAATTTCCTGCCACTCATCAGCCGTTCTGTCTTTAAAAATTTCTTTAAGAGCTACTTTTATTGTCGGCGATAATTTCCATAATGATTCCCAACTATCCGGGTCTTTAAGCACATCATCGAAAGTATAATTCAATGCTTCAAGTATTTCGAACATGCGACGATTTTGATCCGGCGTAAACGCCCCTAACATCAAAATACCGTCACTGGTTTCATAGGCACTGATACCCGCTTCTTTATCACGGTTCACTTTTAATGGATAAGCTGCGGCGGCCGCTTCAGGCGCCATCATGGTCATAGCTACTTCCAGCATTGATGAACTTATATATGTTCCCCTACCCGTCATCTGGCGTTGATGCAGCGCTGATGATATGGCAAAGGCAGCATTATATCCTGCCGCATAATCAACAAAGGAAACACCCGGTTTATGCCCCGATGATTGTTCGATAATGCCACTGGCTGCCTGAATGGTATTATCATAGGCCGTATGGCCATCCTTCGGCCCACCCATTCCAAATCCGGTGAGTGAACAATATATGAGTTTAGGATTTATTTTATCTAAATCTTCATAACCTAGACCAAGATCATCAAGTGCGCCGGTCCGGTAATTTTCCACAAACACATCAGCTGTCTTTACCATCTGTCTCAGTATTTCCTGACCTCGTGCTTTCTTAAGATCAAGCACCATTGCCCGCTTATTTGATGCCTGCACCTGATAATTAAGTCCCCTTTGTGCTGCATTTTGCGCCGGGTCAGGCCCACGGCCGCGGGCACAATCCGGCTTATCTGGTGGTTCAATCTTTATTACATCAGCTCCGAGCAATGCAAACTGGTACGTACAGAAAGGCCCCGCCAACACATGGGTCAGATCAAGTATTTTTATGTTGTGGTATGGCTTCGTCATAAATATCTTATATTCTCTATTGAAATTAATATCAATATATGTTTTATAATTAAACATAAGTTTTGCATATAAAACAATTAGG
>JAUILB010000421.1 GCA_030432815.1 Alphaproteobacteria bacterium
CGCCGGAAACCCGCCGATGCTTGGGGAACGGTATCTGCTTTCCAGCAGCCGCAACCCGATTTTTGCAAAACAAGGCGATGAGGCATATGCATACTGTCAAATGATTGTGCCGGACGGGGAAGGGACAAGCCTGCCCGAAAATGGTGCGGTTGATTTATCCAATTTTATTTTCACGACACGCGGGCCGACAGGCGGATTTTATGGTGTTGATCCATATCTTGCTCGTAAACTTGGTGGCGATTGGCTCATGGATGTGCCGGGATCACATGACCGTGCATCCGACGCGTATGTGGAGGAAGATGAAAACCCGCTTCACCCGAATGCTTACACAGGCACGGATTTTTTAGGTTTCTTGCAGCAGTATTTCGCCATCATCAGCGCCCCCAAGGTGGATTAGAATATAAACGGTCATTATATCGACACAGTCCACTCATATAATCCCTGAAAAATCACCTTTACGGGGGCTTAATGTTTGCAATTCTGGTTTTTGCGGCTTTATTGGGTATTCCTGCGATATTGCTCTATTTAGGGCGATCGACAGTGCAGATTTACTTCCTGTCCTGGCTCATTGTTGCAGTTATATTTATCATTAATGCCCTAACAGCCGGAACAGGGGATTTGGAACTTTCGTTGCTATCAGCTATAGCATCGAGCGTTCTGTCTTTTGCATTTACAGGTCTTGTGCTATTTAGTCATTGGCTTTGGAAACGAGGCTTTAATAAGTAAAAATGATATTCAATCTGTATGCGAGTAATCAACACTTTGAAACAAGGGGTTTAACGTTTCGATATCAAGGTTACCTGACTTTTCGATAACTTCTATATCCAGCACAAAATTATCAATAACGTGAATTATCCCGTAAGCCATTCTATTATTTTCATTTATTTGTGTCAGAGCTTCGTACCTAATTTGCGCAGTATTTGACTGAACGTGTAGTGGAACTATTTTGTAATTTTTATATATTCTTAATGACATTCTTCTTGTTAGGAAATCTTTCGCAAGCTCATCTGGAGCCAACATTTGGTAATTTTCTGGCCGATGTATCGAGCAACCCGCAGAAACCCAAAAGTTTTCGTCCAAGAATTCAGCAGTTTCTCTGTTAGCCCTTATTGCACCGGAAGTTTTTCCGGGCAGTTCTATTTCAAAAGGGCATTTTTCAAATTGGTGGCTTAATGTCAGCGGAGGAAGTGATTTTCCACTGTTTGATTTTGTAATACTGAATAAAACGAATACGAATACAATCAGTAGTATCGTTGAAAGCTTCATAAGGAATAGCAGATTGAACTTCATGTCTAAAAGTGTATCAATCAGGGATCTATTCGTCTAGGGATATAGAACGGCTAATATTTTTTGGGGTAACAAATATCATTCATTGAATAAGAAAACTCAGTCATTTTTAGTCGTTAATGCGTCTATAATCAACATGAGTTTCTGTTTATCAGTATCATTTAACGATCTGTATTTTGCGATTAATTTTAATTCATCCGGTTTTTGGGCGGGACCTTCACCTAACAAGTCATTATATGTACAATTCAGAACATTGATTAAATCTGATAGATTATTTGTGCTTGGATGGTCAACATCACTTTCCCATCGGGATATGCTCGATTGCCTAACACCAATTGCTTCAGCCAGTTGGCTTTGTGTCAATTTTGCAAGCATGCGGAGGCGTTTTATATTTAGACCAATAAT
>JAUILB010000422.1 GCA_030432815.1 Alphaproteobacteria bacterium
TCCGAAACGATGATCTTCATCAGCAGGAACCATTGAAAAACGAACCGCCGCAAAAATAATTATAGAAGAAAGGCTATCCATCACACTATCAAGCAAAGTGCCCAAAATAGCCACAGAATCGCTTTCCATATAACCCCAGGTTTTAATCAGGATAAGCGTAATAGCAACACTTAAGGACGCAGAAGTTGCACGCCTTAATAATTTTTCCGCCTGTTCTTTACTTATTTTATTATTCATTATGGATAGAGGGTTTCTGTATCCCATTCCCCCTTATCATTACGGACATAGATATGACGGTCATGTAATCTGAATTTTCTGTCCTGCCAGAATTCGATCCGGCGTGGAACCAAACGAAATCCCGACCAGAATTCCGGCCGTGGAACATCGCCGAGACCAAATTTCGTTGTGTATTTAAGTATCCGCGCTTCAAATTCAAAACGCCCTTCCATCGGCTGGCTTTGCTTGGATGCCCATGCGCCAATTTGGCTGTCTTTGGGACGTGATGCAAAATAGGCATCTGCTTCTTCATCACTGACCGGTTCAACGGGACCTTCTATCCTTATTTGTCTTGCCAAACTTTTCCAATGAAAACAAAATGCCATATTGGGATTACCCGTAATTTCCCGGCCTTTGCGACTTTCCAGATTGGTATAAAATGTAAATCCCCTTGGTCCATGATCTTTTAACAGCACCATTCTGACAGAAGGACGGCCATCCGCATCAACGGTCGCAACAGACATGGCTTCAGCCATGTCTTCTGAATTTTGTGCCTTTTCAAACCACTCTGCGAATTTTTCAAACGGGTCTTGCATCATTCTAACCTTGTAACGCTTTGTTTATGTATTATTTATATGGTAGATAATAGAGAATATTTATTCATCAATATAAAGGATAAATTTGTGCAACAGGTAAAAAAAATTGTAATTATTTTTTTAATCTCGATGATAGGACTTGGAACCGCTTCCTGCACTAAAGAGGATAGCGGAACATTACTTGGCGCAATTGGTGGTGCCTTTGTCGGTAGCGCAGTCACGGGTGACAGTTCCGTTGGTGTGGCAATTGGTACGCTTGCTGGTGCCTATATCGGGCGGGATATTGGCCGCCAATTGGACGAAGCAGACCAGCAGAAAATGTATCAGACCACACAGAGTTCATTGGAAACAGGCGTTTCAGGTAATACATCGCAGTGGTATAATCCCGACACTGGCAATAGTGGAAGCGTAACGCCGCAGCCAGCCTATACCGATACAGCGGGGCAATATTGCCGTGAATATCAGCAGACCGTAACGATTGCGGGTAAAGAGGAAACAGCTTATGGTACAGCATGCCGGCAACCTGACGGCTCTTGGAAAATAGTAAATAGCTAACTATATAATTAACAACGAGTAATAACTTAGTAGCGAATGGAAATATGAGAGATCCATATACAGTACTTGGTGTAGACAAAAATACAAGTCCGGCCGATTTAAAGAAAACATACCGCAAACTTGCGATGAAGCTTCATCCTGATCAAAACCCCGGTGATGACAAGGTTGCAGAACAGTTCAAGGAAGTTTCCGCGGCATATGCGCTTTTAAGTGATGAAAAAATGAAAGCACGCTATGACCGCGGTGAAATTAATCCTGATGGGAGTGAAAAAGGTTTTGCCGGATATCGCCAACACGCAGGTGCCGATAGCAATCCCTTTGG
>JAUILB010000098.1 GCA_030432815.1 Alphaproteobacteria bacterium
GCCACGTACGGTATTAAACGATCCGCCTTCAAGAAATATTTTTCCGCCAAGGCCGTCACCACCCGATTTTGTGACGATATTAATCACGCCACCTATAGCATCTGAACCGTAAAGTGTGGATTGTGGGCCGCGTAAAATTTCCACGCGTTCAATATTATACGTATCAAGTGTACCAAAATTATAGGCACCACCGGTTGAGCTGGCGTCGTTTAGCTGAACACCGTCAATTAACATTACGGTACGGTCACCACCTGCACCACGGATTGAAATACTGGCATTCCCGCCGAATGAACCATTTTGTGAAATGGCGACGCCCGGTATGGCTTCCAGCGCATCAATCATGAATGATTGCTGATTTTGTTCCAGTTCGTCACCGGTTAAGACGGAGACACTGCTACCCACCTGTGAAAGCGGTTGCGGTCGTCTGTTAACGGTCACGATAATGATGTCTTCGTTATCAGCTGTTTGCTGCTGTGCGAAAGATTGATCAGGGGATAAAAGGTTGCCTGCCGTGAGTAGAAGGCAGACTTTTGCGGTGTTTTTGTAAATTTTCATAACAAATTCCAGTTTTTAGTACCGCACACAGGCGGTGATTTAAATCTACAGGGAGCTTGTCAGAAAATTTTGCCAGACAACCTCCGTGCATAACGAGGCTATCGCCAACACGGAAGTTCCGTTCTGATTGGTTAACCCGACCATCAGAGGGGCGACTTAATGGCAGGTCTCCTGGCTTACGAATCTAGCGCTATGCTCTACCTTCCCGGTTTTCCAGTGGTTAAATGAGTTAGCTTTTCGTCTACAGTTACGGGTATAGCAACGGCATTGATTAAAAAATCGCACCGTTTTCCCTTTTCACCTTAAGAAATGTCTTAAGGAACCATCGATAAGAGACATAATTGATTTTGATGAAAAAATAAAGACAATATAATTTTTAAGTCTGTTTTACCCCCTAGCTAAATATTAACTATTTTTTCTTAATATAGGCCTCTTGATGATGGGTTATTAGTATTGGTTTCTTGAATTTAACGGTTTGGGGATAATCGGATTGTTGGTAACATTTGATATTTTGAGAATAAAGATGATCGCGGCATCGTTACTGATGCTGTTCAGTTTTTCTGCGTTTGGCCAGTCAAACGAGCTGGATTTACAGTTGACTGAAGAGGAAAAAACATGGATCGCGGATCACCCGGTAATTACATCCACCAATGAAATGGAATGGGCTCCACTTGATTTCGTACATGACGGTGAACCACTTGGCTTTTCAATAGATTATCTAAATCTTGTCTCATCCAAGGTTGGTTTGAAAATAGAATATATCAATGGTTATACGTGGCAGGAACTTCTCAATAAACTTAAAAAACGTGAAATTGATATGGCGCAAAGCATCATACAAACCCCCGACAGATCAGAATATCTTAAATTTACAAGACAATATCTGGATTTGCCGATGGTGTATTTTGGTAGGGTAGGAGCAGACCGCATTCAAAACATAGATGATCTGAAGAAAAAAAGGATCGGTGTTGTTGTCGAAGCAGTTCCAGCGATTATTTATGAAAATGATTATCCGGAACTGAATATTGTTAAATTTGAAAGCACCCTTGAAGCGCTCAAGGCATTATCCGCCGGATCCATAGATGTTCATGCAGATATACTCCCGGTTTCGCAATATATGATCCGAACAAGCATGTTACCCGGTATAGAAGTTATCGGTGACAGATTTTATCCGGAAACAAAAGAAGCAGATTATATTCGGTTTGCCGCACGCAGTGATTGGCCGATATTGATTTCAATCCTTGAAAAAGGGATGGCCGTGGTTACTGAAGAAGAATTTCTTAAAATTTCAGACAAGTGGCAAACCATGCAAAGTTCAATCAGCACAAGTGATATTGAGCTTAGTTTGGAAGAACGGCTCTGGCTTTCTGAAAATAATGTTATCCGGGTTGCAGCTGATCCAACAGAAGCACCATTGGAATTCATCGATGAGAATGGCAATATTAGCGGTGTTACCGGTGCGTATTTGGATAAAATTGCAAAACTTCTCAATGTGAAATTTGTATCTGCCGGGTCAACAAGCTGGACGGATTCCATTAGCAAGGTCAGGTCAGGTGAAGCGGATGTGGTAACACTGGTTACCGCAACCCCAGCGCGTGAGGAATATCTTACCTTCACGGAACCTTATATTAATGTTGTACATATGATTTTTGCCCGCGAAGGTGAAGAAATATATGGGAACCTGGATGGTCTTCTTGGAAGAAAAGTAGCGCAGGTTGAAGGCTTTGCCGTTAAAGGCTTCATCGAAAGGGATCATCCGGAAATTGAGATTGTTTCAGCACCATCAGTTGCGGATGCTCTTCAGCTTGTTGCAACAGGTGAAGCCGATGCCTATGTCGGTAGTATGCCTATGGCGACATATCAAATTGCGTCTGAGGGGCTTTCAAACCTGACAGTGGTGGGTGATACTCCATACCGTGGGGAAAATGGGTTTGCCATCAGAAAAGATTTGCCCCATCTTGCCAGTGCCATGCAAAAGGCGTTGTCCCATATCACGGCAGATGAACGCGGTGAAATATCAAGACAATGGCTTGGTCTTCAGCAGGAACAGGTTGTAGATTACCAGCTGGTATTTCGGGTTGTTCTAATCGCCGCGATTATTGTGGCGGCAATTTTGCTTTGGAATTATAGCTTACGGCGCGAAGTGGCAAGAAGAACCGTGGTTGAAAAGAAACTTGTGTTTTTGCAGGAACGTGCAGAAAGCGCACAGGCAGATGCCGAAGCTGCCAATGCTGCGAAATCAAATTTCCTGGCTAATATGAGCCATGAAATCCGTACTCCATTGAATGCCATTATCGGTTTTTCTGACGCCATGCTTTCCGGAGTTGGTGGAAAAATTACCGTGCAAAAACATAAGGAATATCTGGCGGACATTCGTGATAGCGGCGAACATCTGGCAACTGTTATAAAAGATATTCTTGATCTTTCGAAAATAGAAGCCGGAAAATGGCGCTTAACTGAAAGCGAATTCCTGCTTGATGAATGTATCCGTGAAGCACTTAAAATGCTTAATTCTCAGATAGAAAAAAAATCACTTAAGTTTGAATATCAGCCTGATCAGGCAGTGCTGGATTTAAAGATTTTTGGTGATGGGGTTGCTATCAAAAGGATATTTATAAATCTTTTTTCCAATGCCATTAAATTTACGCCGTCCGGCGGGCGAATTGGCTGCAGGGTGGAAAGATTAAGAAATGGCAGGGTAACCGTTGAAATAAGTGATACAGGGATTGGAATCCCAAAAGAAAGACTTTCACATGTGTTAAACCCGTTTGAACAAAGTCATAAGGAATATGATCTTAATGAGGAAGGGACGGGGCTTGGGCTTTCGATCGTCAAAAACCTGGCGGAACTTCACAATGTTAAATTTACCCTGGATAGTGAAGTAGGCGTCGGAACAAAGGCGACAATCGATTTTCCATCAAAGCGGATCAGAAACTAAATTTGCCCTTGTTTTAATTTTGTGACGGCGTAATCGGCCGCCCGTGCAGTCAGTGCCATATAGGTCAGTGACGGGTTCTGACACGCGCTTGATGTCATGGCAGCACCATCGGTTACAAACAGGTTATCAACGTCATGTGCCTGATTAAATCCGTTAAGTACACTTGTTTTAGGGTCCCGCCCCATGCGGGCCGTTCCCATTTCATGGATACAAAGGCCCGGCGGGCGGTCACGTACATATCCTTCAATTTCCTTAAGGCCGGCGACTTCCAGCATTTCCACCGCCGCGTTTTTAATATCTTCCAGCATGTTGACTTCATTATCACTATGTTTACAGGATGTATGAAGCAGTGGAATGTTCCATTTATCCGTTTTCCGGCTATCAAGTCGGACGTAATTGTCAAAATTGGGCAGCATTTCACCAAAGCCCATAATTTCAAATTCCCAATCGCCATAACCCTGCATGCTTTTTTTGAAGCCGGCACCATAACCTGCGCTTTCGGCTTTTCCGTTTCTTGTCGGTATCCGTGATGACCATCCCTCATATCCATATCCGCGAAGGAATTTTTCTTTCCTGTCACTCACATTTCTGAACCGCGGAATATAAACAGCATTGGGCCGTCTGCCTTTTTCGACTTTATCCTGAAAACCTGAATAGCGGCCACGTGCCCCTGCATGAAACACATGGTCCATCAGATAATGACCAAGTACGCCACTGCTATTGGCTATACCGTTTTGGAATGTTTCAGATATGGAATTAAGCATGATATGGGTTGAACCAAGTGCCGATGCACACAGGAAAATGATTTTCGCGGAATATTCCCGTGCTTCATTGGTGTTGGCATTTATGACACGTACGCCGCGGGCTTTTTTGGCCTCCTGATCATAACTTACGCTATGCACGATCGCATCGGTAATTATTGTCAGATTACCTGTCCGTTCTGCCGCCGGCAGGGTGGCGGCCTGGCTTGAAAAATAGGCCCCGAATGAACAGCCGCGCATACATTGGTTTCTAAATTGACAGGCACTACGCCCGAGGGCCAGTTGTTCTTCCGTTGGTTCTGTTAGGTTGGCCGTACGACTTGGTATCAGCCGCCGGTCAGCATAATGTGCATCCAGTTTTTCTTTAACATGGGTTTCAATACAGTTCATTTTCATTGGCGGCTGGAAAATACCGTCGGGAAGGTGGGGTATATTTTCAGCTGAGCCGCTGATGCCCGCAAATTTTTCCACATAATCATACCACGGGGCGATGTCCTTATACCGGATTGGCCAGTCAACGCCGTGTCCGTCCTTCAGGTTCGCTTCGAAGTCCAGATCGCTGAGCCGTAGGGCAACCCGCCCCCATGTCAGTGATTTTCCGCCAAGCTGGTGACCACGTATCCAGGTAAAGGGACGATCCGGGTCACGATCATATGGTTTTTCAGGGTCCTTGATGAAAAAATGCTTGTGATATTCATTAATGCCTGTCTGGCGCTGGATCGGATAATCCCTTGCCAGTTCTTCGCGTGATGTGCGTCCACGGTTGGGCATTTCCCAAGGGGCTTTGCCTTCTGTTGGATAATCGCCGGCTTCTACATTGCGCCCGCGTTCAAGCAGTAATGTTTTAAGCCCTTTTTCACATAATTCCTTCGCTGCCCATCCGCCGGAAATACCGGACCCCACAACAATCGCATCAAATTCCTCTGCCATGAGGTTATGCTCCTAAAAACTGTTTTAAATGGTTGCCGCTATCGATAAGGGATTTTTTCCGCATTTCAAGGTTGCCTTCATAATCGCCGTCTTCCACTTCGATACATAAGGCGCCATTAAAGCCTGCCTCATTCATTTTTTTGATATAGCTTTGCCAGTCTATATCGCCGCGTCCGGGAATGCGCGGTGTATGATATTCAAGTGGATTTGCCATTGTACCCACATCATCAAGCCTGTCGCGATGCACGGTTACATCCTTGGCATGGGCATGGAACATTTTATCTTTAAATTCGTCCCATGGTTTTTCATAATCCATCTGCATCCAGACAAGATGGGACGGGTCATAATTAAGCCCAAGCGCGTATCCGTCAAATTCACTGAATAGCCGGCGCCATATTTTCGGGCTATAGGCAATATTTTTTCCTGCCGGCCATTCATCATCGGTAAAAAACATCGCGCAGTTTTCAATGCCGATTTTTATGTTTTTTTCCTTGGCATGATCAAGGATCGGTTTCCAGACCTCAACCAGCCGTGGCCAGTTATCATCAACATTTTTATGCCAGTTATTCCCGATAAAGGTACACATGGTATCAAGGCCGAGCATTGCCGCCGCATCGATAACTTTAATAATATGGTCAATGTAAATCTGTGCTTCCGCGTGATCCGGGCAAAGCGGATTGGGATAATATCCAAGTGCGCTGATTTCTACCCCTTTTTCAGCACAATAAGCATTGATTTCATCTGCTTTTTCAGGGGAAAAATCAACAACGTCAATATGGGTGACACCTGCATATTTCCGTTCTGCCTTGCCGATCGGCCAACACATCATTTCCACGCATTCAAAATCATTTTCAGCAGCAAAATCAATCACTTCCCGCCATGTCATCCCGTCCAATATTGCGCTTTGAATACCCAGTTTCATGATATAAACCTCTATAATTCCTTATTGTTTTTGTAACCGATTACATTAACGCTGGTCAAGCTGCGGACGATCCGCTATCTTTTTTCCGGTTTAATATACACAGAGGGAGGAAACTGTGAACAGTAAAATCTACGGTCAGCTCAGTATTATGATGTTCCTGCAGATTGGTGTCTGGGGCGCATGGTTTGTTACCCTTGGAAATTATCTGGCCAATATCGGCTTTAGTGGCACGGATATCGGCACCGCCTATATGACCAATAATATTGGTGCGATTATTTCTCCCCTGTTCATTGGTTTGGTGGCGGACCGCTTTTTTTCGGCCGAGAAAGTCATGGCCATCCTGCATATTATTGGCGCGGCTGTACTTTATTATGTATCGGACCTGACGACCACATCATCAATCATTGTCGGGCTTCTTATTTATAATACCTGCTATATGCCGACAATCGCGCTTGCAAATGCCGTTTCCTTTGCTCAAATGGATAAGCCCGATGCACAATTCCCCTATATCCGTGTGTGGGGAACCATTGGCTGGATCGTCGCCGGGCTTCTGATCACCCGCGTGCTTGGAACACAGGTTACGGATGTGGAAGCAACGGCCCTGCCCATGAAGATGGCTGCGGGTGGTTCATTGCTTCTGGGGCTTTATTGTCTAACCCTTCCCAAGACACCACCAAAAAGCAAAGGGAAAAAAGCCACCATTGGTGAACTGCTAGGTTCCGAAAGTTTTGTGCTGCTTAAGGATAAATCATTTGCCATTTTCGCGGCCTGTTCACTGCTTATTTCCGTGCCGCTGGCGTTTTATTATACGTTCGCCAATTTATACCTTAATGAAATCGGCATGGTGGGTGCCGCGGAAAAAATGACCCTTGGACAAGTATCCGAAGTGGGCTTCATGGTGCTGATGCCGTTTTTCTTCCGCCGGCTTGGTGTTAAATGGATGCTGTTTGTCGGGATGCTGGCCTGGATCATTCGATATGTGCTTTTCACCGTCGGGGACATGGACAGCCTCGCGTCATTGATTTATCTGGGTATTCTGCTGCACGGAGTCTGTTATGATTTCTTCTTTGTGACCGGGCAGGTTTATGTGGATAAAAAAGCGGACCCGGCTATCAGATCAAGCGCCCAAAGCTTCATCACATTGCTGACATATGGTGTAGGTCTTGGATTGGGGACCGCTCTTTCCGGTCGGGTTGTGGATGCTTTCACTGCGGCGGATGGTGTGCGGGACTGGTCCGGTATCTGGCTGACACCGGCCATCATTGCGGCGGCGGTATCGCTCTTATTCCTGCTGACATTCAGGGATGATAGCGCGGACAAAAGTTAATTTATTTTCGTTGTTTCCTGCCGCCTATTCACTGTTGCAGGCATCAAACAGGGCATCAACCAGTTTTTGGGTTTTAAGCGATCTTTGGATTGAGGAAGCCGCCGCATTGCCATCCGGTTCTTTGGCAAGCGATGCAAAATTTTCAATCATGGATATCTTTTGCGGCGTGTCACTTTTTAACGCAACCTGTTTCCAGTTGTCCGGCTCATCCAGATCTTTTCGAAGCAAATATCCCAGCCCGTAATGGCCATCTGAAACATCAAGACCGCTATGCCAATCAAGCACGAAATCATCCATCCTGATTAAGCCCTTACTTCCCAATAAATCGAGGTCCATTGTCATAACGCCTGCGTCAAAGCCAAAATCAAAGCTGGACATTTTACCGTCTTCAAAAATCATCGCGCCTGATGCACGAACTATAACGCCGGTCTCCGCATCTTTTTCACTGAACGCGGCAATTTTGGCAAGCTTCGCATCCGTACCTAAAAACTCAACAATTGCCCGCATATTATACCATGCAAGGTCACCAACTGACCCGAGCGGTTCCTTGCTCGGATCAAAACGAATGTTATTTTTGTCATCACAAGGGTAATAAAAAGTACTTCGTATTAATTTAAGCTCCCCAATTTCATCCTTCATGGATTTTTTTATGTGTTCGGTGCGCGGGTTGTGCGTGAAATGGGTTGCATCCATAAAAGCAACATTATTTTCTCGAACGGCATTTATTATATTCATAAGGGACTGATGGCTGTGGAAAGGTTTTTCAGCAAAGACATGCTTCCCCGCGTTTGCCGCCGCAATGCATATTTCCTCCCGAACATGAGTAGGGGTTGCCACATATACAGCGTCGATTTTGTCAGAGAGGATCATGTCCTGCCAATGGTCAAAAACATTTTCGATGCCATATGATCTTGCAAATTCTTCCGCTTTATTTTTCACGCGGCTGGAAACCGCACTTATTATTGCTTTCTGGGTTTCTTGTGTTGCCCCTGCAACAACACCCGCAATAAATCCGGACCCGATTATGCCAATTCTTAACATTTAAATTCCCTGAAACAGTATTTCATTTCCACTTTTTATTTTCCGGCTGCCCATTCAATGCCGCCAATCAGGTGCTGCGATAAAAACGGGTGCTCCGCCTGAAAATGATGGCCAAGGCCGGTATAAAACGCCCGCCCGCCATCATATTCATGGGTCCATGCAATCGGGTGGTCATCCCCGCTAAGCCCGCCATCGTACGTGCTTTCATCAACCGTCATCAGCACCGTAAAACCAGGCTTGCCGCGCACATTGGCGGTATAATCATACCATTCTTCAAGCACTTCACCGGAGGTGTCCAAATGTTTGTTTGCGGGGTGGTCTTTATTTTCAAGCCGCGTCATCGCCACCTGGTCAACGTCCGGATGGCTTTTGAAATAACCGCCGATCATGGCGCCGTACCACGGCCAGCCATGTTCCGTATCTGCGGCGGAATGTGTCCCTACATAGCCGCCGCCATTTTGGATATATCGTTCAAAAGCGGCCTGCTGCGTATCATTTAAAATATCGCCCGTCGTG
>JAUILB010000099.1 GCA_030432815.1 Alphaproteobacteria bacterium
GTATACCTGACAGACCCTGATCCGAACTACCCCCTGGATCACGCCAGAAACCGTGAGGTCATATCTTCGAAGGGATGCATCACAGACGATCAGATACCAGAGGATTCACCACTACATACCATTTACGACAGTGAAATGTTTAGAAATTTTTTATGTACGGTGCTCGGTGAAGACGCTCTTTATGATTATGCAGACAGTCTTTCATCGATAAATCTTCATTATGCCGATGAGGGCAGGGAGCTAGGATGGCATTTTGATAATTCATCCTTCGCGGCAACGTTGATGATACAGAAACCCGAAGCAGGCGGCGTATTTGAATATGTCAAAAATGTTCGTAGCGCTGATGATGGTGAAATGAATTTTGATGCGGTTGCGGATGTTCTGGATGATAGAACCCCTGTTGAAACACTTTCCATGCCTGCAGGCACGCTGGTTTTGTTCCGCGGGCGTAATGCGCTACACCGGGTTACACCTACCATAGGGAAAAAAACCCGTATGCTCGTGGTTTTTGCATATAATTCGAAGCCCGGGATCGCAATTTCAGAAAGCGCAGCAATGACCTTTTATGGTCGGGTGGGCTGAGTTTACTGTCTCTCGTATGTAAGCCCGCCTAAAGTCACTTTTTCCACCTGACCATCATCATTCTGCATAATCCCGATATAAAATTCCCATGGTATGTTTTCGGTTTCTGGATAAATATATTGGTAACGGCCATCATCAGTTCTGCTTAATTTAATAACATCAACACCGCGCCGGGCAATCAGGCTGTCACCCTCCAGAGTTATTGTCAGTGGATATGATCCCTTAAGATGGTATGTTCCGACCAGCGCATCCTCTGCAACCACCGGATATGTTTCCGTTTCTTCGCCGTCTACTTCCGGATGATAAATATCATATAATTTTTCCGACCAGTCCGTACCGCTTTCACCCATAAGGGAATCAAGTACCTGATACATCAACGCATGACGATATTCGATATGATCGCTGTTGATAAAAACATAAACGCCAATGTTTTCTTCCGGCATCAGGCCAATGATTGCGATCATGCCATTGATGCTGCCTGTATGCATGGCCATTTTCCGTCCGCGAAAATCATGAATGAACCAGGCCAGACCGTATGAATAATAATTATGATCATAGGATGCCGCCGCCGGATAAATATCCGCCGGTGCAAGAAGTGCCTGCGGAGTCATCATTTCCTCAATATGTTCTGGTGATACAAGTTGCGCGCCATTCCATACGCCTCCAGCCAATAAAAATTTCATCCATTTGGCCATATCAACCGGTGTTGAATTAATCATCCCTGCGGATTGAGTATATTCGATATACGGGTACGGGATCTGATAATCCACACCATCATAATGCTGATGGGCCTGCGCACGATTGGGGTCATCCCGCACTTCCTGATCAAGAAGGTGGGTATCGCTCATTCCAAGCGGATTTAGAATATTTTCTTTTACAAATTCATGAAACTTAAGACCGGAAACCCGTTCCACAACACGCCCGGTCAGCGCGAAGGTGGTATTATTATATTCCCAGCGTCGACGAAAACTTGCCGACTGGTCCACTTCTGCCATCAACGCCCAGGTTTCATCAATATTTTTGCCGATAAACATGTTAATGTTACTGATCTGACCTACGCCGCTAACATGGCTGAATGCATCACGGATGGTCAGGTTATTTTGAACATATTTATCTTTCATCCGAAATTCAGGAATATGTTTGATGATGGGGTCATCCCAGCTGACTTTCCCCTGATCAATCAGCATAGCGATGGACATGGCGGCAAACGCCTTGGTGGTTGATCCTGCCTGAAACAGGGTGTTTTCATCAACCGGATCCATGGTTTCAAATGACTTTACACCGTAGCCTTTAGTAAGGACGGTTTTGCCATCCTTAACGACTGCAAGCCCCAAACCCGGCGCATGCCATTTTTCCATATTGGCAATGACAGTTTCATCAAAATTATCCGGCAAACCCTGCGCAGCCGCAAAGGAAATCGGAACAATCAGGACATAAAATAGTAAGGATATTATTCTCATTATTTTTCCCCCGGATGATATGAACGCGCAGCATTTGCCCTTACATCATCAGGATAAAGCCACGCCGGTTTATATTGTTTATTGGCAAGCATCTCAGCCTGATCCATGTTATGCGGTGAATTCGGATCAGCACTTGCACCAAACACGTGAATTGATTTTGATTTTGTACGCGCGTTACCATCAAAATGAACTACTGCTGTATAACTGTTGCCACCGGTTTTGTAACGGCGTTTTAATCCCTCACGTCGATTGTTAAAGGAAATCTGGCTGCCGCCGCTCCAGCTGGGAACACCCGGGGTGGCAATGCTTGGTGCATCGTCACTGAATATCGGATTGCCCTGTTCGTCCAGTGGCGGGCGCTGGGATCGGTTCATATCGCCCCACGCGACCTGCCATGTGCCCCAGTCCGCTTCCAGCCGGTCTACAACCTGTTCCAGTGCGGCCATTGTTTCTTCCGATGAAAAATCATTATTACCACGCCAGATATCACCCCAGTCCGCCAAAATTGTCGGTTCCGGGCTTTCAAGTGTTGCAACACCGTCCCATGCTTCCAGCATCGCCATAACAGGGGCCAACTTTTCGGCACGTTCCGGATTTGCTGCACTGGTTTCAGCGTATGCCACAGTAAATTTAAGCTTTAATTCCTGCCAAATCATCATTGTGGTATCAAGGCTTTCCCGTTCCCATGTTGCAAAATCGAACTGGTCATATTTATGGAGAATTCGTCTTGCATTACGGCTGCGGGCGTTATCGCCTTCGCGCACCATATAGGTCGGGTAATTTTCCACCTTCGCATCACTTTCTGACATACTGACCCCAAACGGTGTTGTGTTGGTATTTTGCATCATGTTGGAAACAGGGTTTTTGACCTGCGGAAGCTGCGTCAGGGTATGATAACCCTGCCAGTCTGTTTCTGGATTACTGCCATCAAGGGCATTATTATAATCATACCCTTCTGTACGGATTGGTACCGCACCATTATAAATATACCAGATGTTGCCGTCACGGTCCGCGTACATAATATTGCCGAATTGCATTGCCTGTGGTTCAATTGCCGTCGTAAATTCTTCGATATTGCTAGCCTTGCCCATATTATACCATTGATCAAGCCAGCCCGGTTCATCATAGCGGGCCATCATGCCTGATAAAAATTTACCGTCCCGCATGGCCACCACGGCACCATGATGCGTTTTTCTGAATTTTACTGTTCTGACACCGCCATCTTTTATTTTAATTTCACCGGTCCATTCGGTTGCTTCTCTCGTATCATCACCATAACGGTAGGTGAGCGGGTTTTCCGGATCATCGAAATGTTCAATCCAGCTGTCTTCCTGATTGCTGAAATTATCGGTGCTCATCCAGCCAAGATTTTCATTAAACCCGATATAGGGCACCGGATAACCAAACCGGGCATATCCTGTCATGTTCCAGCCTTCATCTGAAAACATATGTGCTTCATAGGTCTGACCGATACCAAACGCGGGAAGATGCGGATTAATAAACAGATAAGATCCCTGCCCGGTGATCTTTGGGCCATTGGCCGCCCAACTGTTTGACCCAAATTCCTTGCGGTCTTCCGGATCATATTTTGGGATTTCAAGCTGCGCCATTTCAACTACATCACCATTTATGGCTTCAAATGCGGCGGTACGTTCTTCCGTCGTAAAACGAAGCCGACCCAAAAAACCGCCCAGATGATACCAGCGCCGGATAAGTGCCAGGGAATACCATGGTTCGATATGATCAAGCAGCCGCGTTTCAAGTTCCGGATGGGTTTCCATATAATAATTTATTCCTGCAGCATAACCATCAAGCAGAGCTTTAACCGGCGGGCTTGCCATCTCATAATCACGAATTGATAGTTCATTATTTTCAAAACTGTGAACAACCCAGTCGGAAATAAGAGCTTCTTCGCCAATAATTTCTGCCATTCTGCCCGTCCCCATAATAAAACCAAGCTCAAGCTGCGCAAAATTATCCTCTGCCTGCGCATAGCCCATACCAAAGGCGGTATCAGCATCGCTTTTACCGTGAATATGCGGCACACCCCATGCATCGCGGTATATGGTGACATTTGCCGCCTGTGCTGCATATGCGGATGGTTCAGTGGTCATATTTTCTGAAGACTGGTTTTCAGTTTCAGAACTGCAGGATGATAAAAATAAAATGAACCCAATAACTAAAATTCGATATGTGACGTGCCGCATGTCTCTCTCCCAAACATTTTATAAAGCGCTGATCAAACTTTATCAGGAAAGGCCGATGAGTCAAACTTGAGACTTCAATTGACATATATATTCGACAGTACCTATATTTGAATGGTTAAACAAAAGGGGGGTATTCATGAAAAAAAATATTTTATTGTTTCTGGCAATAATATTATCAGGTTGTAATACAACTTCAACCGAACGTGTTTCCGATACTGCACCTGAAATGACAGTTTCAACAGGAAACAACGTTGTTTCCGCATTAGTGGCAGAAGAAGCATCTGCAGAAGTTTATGAACTTATCTCCAAAGCTAAAAGTGCCGTCAATGCTGGAAGAACTGCAAATGTAATAGAAACCTATATCAACCCTATCATCAGCGATTTCGAAAAAAAATATAAAAGCAAATACAGCACTATGTATAGTCCTCGTACTGCGCAGGAAAATATGATTTATACTTTAGAAGGGCTTTCTATCAATGCCGTTGAAGGGAATACAAAACAAATAACAAACATCTACCGTGTACCCTATGTTTTTGCTGAAGCTTATTTTCTGAAAGGATATTTATATGTTTCCCTTGGCAACCTGGATTTAGGTGAAAAAGCCTTGGAAGAAGCACTGCTACTGGCACCGCGCAACAGCCTCTTCTTATCAGAATTAGGACATATATCCCAAGCAAAACAGGATTTTGATAAAGCCTTAACAATTTTCGAAAAAGCCGTTTTGGGCGCCAATTTTTCTCCGGAAGTACAAAAGGATTTTGAAAAAGGCCGTGCCTTGCGCGGGGTTGGGTTCAGCCTTATTGAATTAAATCGACTTGATGAAGCTGAAGAAAAATTCAATCAGGCACTTGAAATCAATCCTGATGATGCTGGTGCTTTGCATGAGCTAAGATATATTAAGAGTCTGCGTGACAAGAACACGTAGTATATTTCAACATCATAGCGTTGCTTAATTAAGAGGCGAGAGCCGATATCTTGTCTTTATCGTGTATCTAAAGTACGTTAAAATCCATAACAAAATGGAGATTAAATATGCGCATAATACTTGTTCTGGCGATGTTAATGCCTTTATCAAGCTGGGCACAGCAAAAAGATACCGTTGAAATGCTATTCGCGCTCGATCGTGAATTTGTCCAATACAGACTTGAACATGGAACCTATAACGCATTCGCGAAATATCTTGCCCCGGATGCCGTGACGCTGCCACCGGGAGAAGCTCCAAAAGTGGGACTTGAAGCCGTACTCCGTGATGCTCGCGACAGACCAAATACAACTGTCACCTGGGAACCGGAAGCAGGTGATATTTCGGGTGAAATGGGATATACTTGGGGACTTTTTTCCATTAACACAGTCCAAGATGACGGCACCGTAGATAAACAGCACGGCAAGTACGCCTCCATCTGGAAGCGACAGGAAAATGGGGAATGGAAAGTCGTTGTGGACAGTTTTAGTCTTAATCCACCGCCTGAGTAACGGATATAAAAAATATATAAATGTCAGAACGGATTAATATTATTCAGGATCGCATTGATGACGGATCCTTAAGTTTCAGGCAAATCATAATCATTCTAATTGGGTTCATTCTGAACTTTGTTGACGGGGTTGATGTTGTCGCAATATCGGTTGCAGCACCAGCAATTACCCAGTCATGGGGAATAAATTCAGTACAAATGGGCTATATTTTGAGCGCAGCATTAGTCGGGATGACTTTGGGTGCATTAATTCTTGCACCACTAGGGGATGTTTATGGGCGGCGCAGAATTGTTCTGGTGGCAACTTTCATCACAGGGTTATCGATGATCGCAACCGGCTTTGTTGATCGTTCCCTGCCCGCAATAATCATTTTCAGGGCAATATCCGGTATTGGCATCGGTGCAATTTTTGCTACAGCCGCAACTTTCGGCAGTGAATTTACCCCGGAAAAATATAAAAACATGGCCGTTACTATGATCATTTCCGGATATCCCTTTGGTGCCATGATCGTTGGCCCTATTGCAGCGTTGATCATACCTTCACAGGGGTGGGAAATGCTTTTTATATATGCCGGCTTTGCAACCTTGTTGATTTGTGTTCTTGCCTACACCCTACTTCCTGAATCTGTTCAATATTTAGAAAACAGTGATTTGAACCACGATGAAAAACTAATTGCCATTAATAAAGTTCTGAAACATATCAATCACGACCCTATAGACAGGCTTGAACCACGGGTTAGTAATTTGGGTAAAGAAAAGGTCCGTGTCGGGAAATTACTCACCCCTGATCTGAAGATGGAAACCTTGAAACTGTGGGCTATATTTTTTATGGGATTTCTAACTATTTATTTCCTGTTAACATGGGTCCCCCTTATGTTCGTAAACAGCGGTTATAGCATGACTGAAGGGATATTCGCGCTGACACTTAACAATCTTGGTGCCATGGTCGGAACTTTCACAATCGGGCTTCTGGGGACAAAATATAAGCTTTCTATCCCTATCGGCGTCTATTTTTTTACAACAGCCGTTTTTATGATCTATGTAATGTTTGCCAGACCTTCTGACCTGACTATTTTATATGTTCTGATTTTTATCATTGGCACTTTTGTTAACGGTGCTTTCAGTGCAATGTATGCGGCTGCGGCACGTTTATATCAATCGGTGGTACGTTCAACCGGCATTGGCTGGTGTGCCGGTCTTGGTCGCACGGGAGCGATCCTGGCGCCAGTCATAGCGGGATATCTGATAGCCCTTAATGTTGGAATGTATGCCTTATTTGCCGTTTTTGCTATTCCCGTATTCATTGCCGCGATTTTAATTCTAACTATTAAGGTCTGAATATGATAAGCCGTCTGAATATTATATTAATCAGTACTTTATCTGTGATCCTGTTTTTTTCAATTGTTATATATTGGCGAATACACTTTACATCGACGGGCGAACATTTTTTTTCAATATTTTTATGGCAATTGATCGTTTGGTGTCCTTGGATATTATATGGCTACTTAAACAGTGTACTTGATCACAAATATCCAATAGTAGAAGGACCTGTTAAATATTGGATATTGCGTCACATATTCCTGTGCATCATCATTATATCAACGCACCTTGCATGGTTTTTCTATGTAAGCAGTCAGTTTAGTCCTTTTCTTGGCATGGAAAATACCCGCTACGGAGCCTTTTTCTTCTTTTTTATAATGTGGGCAATTTGTGATTTTCTCTTCTATTGGGCATTGCTTGGAATATACGCATTAAGACAATTATTGAGTTTTGCACCCACAGTTAATGAATTTTCAGAACCGCGTCCGGATTATGTGATACTTAAAACCACAGGACGAAAATCTTCTGTTCTCATTGATAATTTACTATGGATCGAAGCTGAAGACTATTGTTGTCGTGTTCATACAAAAACTGATAATTATTTAGTTCGTCAGTCACTTAGTTCATTTGAACAGATGCTGCCTCAAAAAAAATTCATACGAGTACACCGATCAACCATTATTAATCTTGAATTTGTAGAGCTTATAGAAAAAGACAATAACAACCGGCAATTTGTACGTCTAAAAAACGGTATAGAAAGGGCTATAAGTGCTCCTGGCTACCAAAAGCTTCAACAATTCATTAATTCATAATTTTCTCCTTTACTGCAAAATAGAATTCGTTGCCTGCATAGAACTTTAGCCTTGTAATTT
Source organism: Alphaproteobacteria bacterium (assembly GCA_030432815.1). Taxonomy (GTDB): domain Bacteria; phylum Pseudomonadota; class Alphaproteobacteria; order Sphingomonadales; family Emcibacteraceae; genus Pseudemcibacter. The sequence continues at coordinate 7,914 of JAUILB010000099.1, forward strand.
TAGCAGCTACTTTCATGGAAATGTCTGAGGAATTTCTATGAGAATATTTTTGATCGCTATTATATTTACGCTTCACTCAACCAGTACCCTGATTGGGCAAACTGTGGACGGTACAGTTACGACCTACGACAGGGAATATCTGGAAAATATAACCAGCGTCGTTAATGCCTTGGATCTTGCAATGAAAATTCCCGGTGGGCAGGTAATTCTAAGCAGAAGTGAAAATAACGCCCGTGGGTTTGCCAGTAATGATGATGGAATTCTGATAAACGGTAAAAGACTGTCTGGAAAAAACAACAACAGTGAAGCCGCACTCAGTAGAATTGCTGCTTCACAAGTTGAGCGAATAGAAATTATTCGCGGATCGTCTCCTGATGTAAAAATATCCAGCCAGCAATCATTAATGAATATTGTCCTATCATCTGGAGCATTTGAAAACATAGGTACTTTTGATATTGGTACACGTATACTTCCTAGCGGCCGTATATTTCCATTAGGACTTCTTTCCTACAACGGAACATCAGAAAACCTGGAATATTTTGTTGAGATCTCTCAATCAGGTTATATCACTGATTATTTAAGGAATGATACCCTCATAAATGGTTCTGGTGTAACCGAACGGCTTCAAAGTGATAAAGGAGACCAATATTTTCATAGTAGAGCACTTACAGGAAATATAAATTATACTTTTTCAAATAATGATCAGCTACGCCTTAATGCCCGACTGACAGAGGATAAATCACGTGTAAACTGGCATGGTGCTGTAAAGAATTTCGATGCACTCGGCGCTCTGAATGTCAGTGGTCGATCAGTCCACAATATTGCTATGGATAAGCCGGGCTTCGAAATTGGAGGAGATTATACTGGCACCTTATTCAAGAACTGGACTTATAAACTTTTGGCTATTTATACAAGCGAAGACAGTAAAACCAATCAAAAAAGAGATGCCATAATTACCGAAGAGCCCTCAATATTCGATAGCGATACAACATTTTATAGTAATGACCGTCAAGCTATCTTCCGTCCCTCTCTTGAATATACCTTCGGAAATGGCGCAGAAAT
>JAUILB010000423.1 GCA_030432815.1 Alphaproteobacteria bacterium
CAAACAGGCGCAGATAACATACCGCTAAATAAATGATCCAGTTTTCCAATAGCGTCCCTAACTGTAGCGACAATTTCCGGATGACTGTGGCCCAGAATGGAACTCATTTGACCGGACGTAAAATCAAGTATGCGGCGCCCTTGCTTATCATATACAAATGACCCTTGGGCATGATCCGCAAAGAATGATGAAAACTCACCGCCGTAGCGAATAAGCGTGGATGCGGCACGGTTTAAAAATTCATCCTGTTTCAAATCTTCCCTCCTCTAAAAAACATAAAGTAACAATATTTATAGATGGAATGGAAGCCCCAATTTTACTGATAAATTTAAGATCTGGTTACAATATGGTGACCACACAATAACTCTGATATAGAAAAAAATACCTTTAGTTATGTTGCATATTCGTTCGACGGATTATTTGTCCAGGACGCGACGTTGTAGCTTTTTTACCATCCCAAACAAGCACACCATTAACCCATACGGCTTCGATTCCAGTCGAATAAAGAAGCGAGTTTTCGAATGTTGCATTATCCTGAATTAAGGCCGGGTCAAACAGAACCAAATCTGCAGCAAAATCCTTTTTTACAAGGCCCCGGTTTGTAATTCCTAAATGACGGGCAGGCAAACTCGTCATTTTTCTAATTGCATCACCAAGTAATAATGTTTTTTTATCCCGAACATAACGCGCAAGTACCCGACTAAAGGCACCTTGCCCGCGTGGGTGGGTATCATCAATGCCGCCGTCTGTGGTTATCGCTGTATACGGCCATTTCATAAATATTTCTATATCATCTTCACCAATATTACGGCCGATGACGCGTTCAGTCAGGCCATCCCGCTCTGCACGTTGAAGCAGTTCCATCATTAGGCTAACAGGGTCCATATTCTTTTCTATTGCAAGCGCTGCCAATGTTTTTCCTGCATAAGAAGGCTCCCCCTCGTATCCGGAAATCGTTATGCTGGCGGGAGAAGCGATTGAATTTAATGCATATTCCGCCGCAGCACGGTCTGTGTAGTCACGCGCAGGCATCAGGATCGCCATCGGGGCTTTCCAGCCATCATAGGGATAAATATCCGCTGTAATGTCAAGTCCTTCCTTGCGGGCGTCATCCAGTTTTTTAATAACATCCGGTGCATTTCCATGCAGACTATACATAGCGAGTTTAATATGGCTGATATTCGCTGGTATGTTGGCGCTTCTCGCAATATTGAGCACTTCATCTATGGCTTCGGTTACTTTTATATCTTCACTTCTTATATGGCTTGAATATTTACCGCCATATTCAACAGCAACTTTTGCCAGCTCGATTACTTCCTGGGTAGCCGAATATAAGGATGGCTCATATTCAAGTCCGGTTGAAAGACCTAATGCACCTGCTTCCATATCGCGGCGCAGCATTTGCCCCATCCGATGAATTTCTTCTGTTGTCGAAGCACGCTTGAAATCATCTCCCATAACAATTTCACGATACGTATCATGGGGAGCGAAATAGGCTAAATTTACTGCCGCCGGGGTTTTTTCAAAAATAGAAAAATTATGTTCAATGGAAACAAATGGATCCCCAAATGCTGACGCACCGCCATCCAGGCCGCTTACTATCGTCGTAATGCCCTGGGCGAGCACGCTTTCGGGTGCTGGTTTGCTCATAAGTTTGGTATCATGATGGCTATGGGGG
>JAUILB010000424.1 GCA_030432815.1 Alphaproteobacteria bacterium
TAGGGATAAACATGCTTGCAAAATCATATTTGCGCATGCACGCGCCAATTAAAAGTCGATTGCGATGAAATGCCCAGTTTTTGAGATAAGAGGTAAAAATAAAGTATTTTGAAAGTGTTATATGATCGATATGCCTAATAATCCATCAAAAATAAAGGGTTTTGACCATTCATTTTAATTAAAGTAAGCTCTTCAAAAGTCTGGAGATGATATTATGTTTCGTAATAAGAAGCGTTCCTTGTTAACAATCATGTCAGGATTGGTATTGTTAATAACAATGACACCAAGCATGACAGAGGCAAGTTACTCTATTTATATTGGTAAGAACTTAACGCAAAATGGAACAGTGATGATTGGCGGTTCCGGTGATGAGGTTTCAAGTCATTGGCTTGAAATCGTTCCTGCAAAGAAACATGAAAAGGGTTCAACAATTCGTGTAGGGGTTGATGAAACCGCAAATATGCCCGGGCGCTTTATTTATATACCGCAAGCAAATGAGACCTATCGTTATCTGACTATGAACTATTCTGATTTTGAAGGTGTTCCGGCTCCTCTAACAAATGGAGGGCTAAATGAACATAACGTTGCGGCCCGTGATGTGTGGTCTGATTCTCGGCAAGAGTTGATTGAAATGACACCAAATCCGCAAACTGGCCCAAATTATAGTGATCTTTCCCGGATTGTCATGGAGAGGGCAAGAACTGCAAAAGAAGCCGTAGAAATTATTGGAAGCCTCATTGATGAGTATGGTTATTCGACCTATGGTGGCAACTCACACATGTTTGCAGATGAAAATGAAGGATGGGTGCTGCTTAATTTTGCCGGCGGGCAGGGCTTATGGATTGCAGAGCGACTTGGCCCTGATGAAATTAGGGTCTCTTATCCCGGGGATATAGGCGATATACCGCTAAATTTTAAGGATAATCCAAACTATATGGGATCAGATAATTTTATCAGTTTTGCTGTTGAACAGGGGTGGTATGATCCTGAAAGCGGAGAACCATTTAATGTTACGAAGGTATATGGCACCGATGAAATCAGATATCCTAGAGATGAAGTGGAACAGGAATTAAGACAGGCGGCACCAGTCACCTTAAAAAAAATGATGGCTGCTGTGCGTGACCCGCGGTTTTCAAAAGATGCAACAGGTTATGGGCAAGTGGCAGAATTAACGTCAAATGTTCGTCCTGAAAACAGGCTTCTTTGGGTAGCGGCAACGGGTTCCGTTACAACACCTTTTGTTCCTTACCGTATAGGGGTTGAAACTATTCTTCCACAGTATGGCAAACACAGGTATCTGACCAAAGGTGAGGCATCACGATATGTGACAGAAGATTGGCAGATCCAAGAAGCAACAGAATTTGCCGGGCGAACTTTCAAAAGATTAATGTATTTTACATGTGACCATCCTGATAAATTTTTACCTGAAGTAACGGAAGCCATAACAGCGTTTGAAAGTAATTTGATTGATGATCGGGAAAAGGTTGATCAGACAGTAGAAGCCCTTTTTAAGAGTGGTAATGAGAAATTGGCGCTTAGTTATATTACCGAATATACAAGCAATGCAGCGCGTGATGCTCTTGACCTTGGCAAAGCACTTCTTGGAAGTATTGAAGCGCGAACTAAAGTTTTATATGGCTTTAGATCCCCACAAACGGATGAAAT
>JAUILB010000100.1 GCA_030432815.1 Alphaproteobacteria bacterium
GCTTCAAATGCAGAATGGCCTTGCACATGTGGCAAGATCAGATTTTGTCTATGCCAAGAACGGCATCGACTATCCCATGAGTGCTGATCAGATGGAATATGAAATAGCTCTTTACGAGTAGTAAAAAGCATTAAATAATTCTTTTAAAGACTTTTAAAACCATTTGAACTTTTTGAATATATAAACTTGCAGGGCTACAATTCCTGCAAGCAATATACAGAATATCCAGAAAGCTTCCAGATTATCCGCACCTGGAATGCCTCCTACATTTATTCCAAGCAGGCCGGTTAGAAACCCAAGAGGCAGGAAGATTGCCGCGATTACTGATAATACGTACATGTTCTTGTTAAGCCTGTCGGAAAGTATATTCGCCAGCTCGTCTTTAACTATTTGTGCGCGTTCCCTTATGGCATCCAGATCTTCTACATACCTTAAAACCCGGTCATAATTTTCCTGTAAATGCCTCTTTGAGGATGAGGTCAGCCAGGGAAGGTCAGAATTGCGTAGCTGTCCGATAGCATCTTTCTGCGGCGCCATATAACGTCTGAAAATGATTGTCTTTTTCCTGATATCGATAATATTCTCTCTTAAGGACTGGTCAGCATCTTCAAGTATTTTTTCCTCCACATCATCTGTCCGGTCATCAAGGCCTAATATAATCGGTTCAATACGTTCAAATAACCTTGATATAAGCATCGTTATAAACTGACCGGCATCAGTAGGCCCCCTACCGGCTTCTATCTTGTCACATATATCAATCACTGCCTTTAATTGTCGGCGTTGTACGCTTATAATTCGGTGCTCGTCAATCCAAAGACGGATGGAAACCATATCTTCCGGTGACGCATTTTCATTCAGATTAACACCTCTAAGAATAATAATGGCACCATCACCAATTTCAGTGACACGTGGTCTGGTTTCATCAGCTAAAAGGGCTTCAACGACAAACGGATCAAGGTAAGAAAGTTCTTTTTCAAGCCAGTCCCTTGATGCACTTTTAGTTGCATTCAGATGAACCCAGGCAAGTTGATCCTGCTCAAGTTTTTTGCTCGCAAGTTTTACATCGTCTATCGGTATTCCACCGCCTTTGCCATCAAACTCAAATGCATGTAAAAGCGGCGTACTCATTTTAAATCACCAATATTTTTTATATGTACATCTCTTTGCGGGAATGGGATTTGAATATCGTGCGCTTCAAATTTATCCCATATCGCGAACAGCACGTCACTTTTTGGTTTTTTTCGACCTTCGATAATATTGTCGACCCAAAAATATAATGTAAACATCACCGCACTGTCCCCATATTCTTCCAGGAAACAATCCGGCGGTTGCTTCTTGCTGCATTTCGGATGCTCCAAGGCCGCCTCCAGTATCAAGTCATGGGCTTTTTTAATATCGCAGCCATATGAAACACCAATGCTTATGTCAATTCGGCCAAGTGTATTTGTATAGGTCCAGTTAGTTATTCTGTTTGTTATAAAATCTTCGTTCGGTATCATGATTTCCCGGTTTTCAAATGTTTCGATAAGTGTATACCGCGCACCTGTATGCCTGACATAACCCGATGTCCCGTCTTCCAATTCGATAAGATCATCTTCGACGATTGTTTTTTCAAATAACAGAATAATTCCGCTTATAAAATTAGACGCAATTTTTTGAAGACCTATACCAACGCCTATACCGATCGCACCGCTGAAAATTGCAAGGCCGGTAAGGTCAATTTCAAGCAGGTCAAGGGCAACCAGAAAAGCAACAAAATATATAAGTATTTGCAACGCTTTTATAATAAGCGCTTTGTTGCTTGCTTTTATATTCTGGATCTCTTTAAGGCGTGCTTCACCAAAATCGGACGTGATTGCCGCTAACCAGAATAACAAAATGATAATAAAGACAGCCTTTACGATCATATATATAGTAAACCGCGCTTCGCCAACCTGAAAAGATGCCGCATCCGAACTTAAAAACTGCTGAACCGGTATTAAATAACCAAGAAAACCTAAAGCCAGAAAACCAACAATCACCAAAATAACTAATATTTTGGCAACCCATGTTTTTGGCTTCAATAAAGACTTCCACATTATATTTAAACCCTGATTAAACATCTAATTCTGTCGTCTATATTACTTTATAGATCAACTTCATAATAGAAAACCATTATATATTAAGGAAGCAGCAAATTTTAAAAATTAATATCTATTTCTGAATCAGTGTACCTGCACCGTGCTCAGTAAAAAGTTCAAGCAGAAGTGCATGTTCAACACGCCCGTCAATGATAACCGATGCGCCGACATCCTCATGAATAGCACGAATGCATGTCTCCACTTTCGGGATCATCCCACCCTGTATGGTGCCATCTTCTATAAGGGATGTTGCTTGATCCTCATTCATATCCGCGATCAGATTTTTATCCTTGTCCAACACACCAACAACATCAGTAAGAAGAAGCAGACGTTCCGCTTTGAGCGCACCCGCAATGGCACCCGCCATGGTATCCGCATTGATATTGTAGGTTTCACCATTTTCACCAAGACCAATCGGTGCGATTACCGGGATCACATCAGATTTTTCAAAGCTACGCAAAAAATCGGCATTAACCTGTTTTGGAAATCCTACAAAACCAAGATCGAGAATTTGTTCAATATGACTGTCCGGATCCTTGCGTGTTCTTTGAAGAGGTTCAGCTATTACAAGGCCACTGTCCTTTCCGGAAAGGCCGACGGCTTTACCACCAATTTTATTAATAGCGCCAACAATGGATTTATTGATACTGCCGGATAGCACCATTTCAACGACTTCGATCGTCGCTTTATCCGTAACCCGAAGGCCATCAACGAATGAACTCTCAATCTTCAAGCGTTCAAGCATTTTACCGATCTGTGGGCCACCACCATGAACCACAATAGGGTTCATCCCTACCTGTTTCATAAGCACAATATCGCGGGCAAAATCTTCCGCCAGTGCTTCATCCACCATTGCATGACCACCATATTTTATGACAAACGATTTGCCCGCATGACGCCTCATAAATGGTAGTGCTTCAGTTAGCGTGCGCGCTTTTCTAAGCAGGGTATCCTTATTAATTTTACTGGCCATGTTAAGTTCCTATACCACCATTGCAGCAATCTGCCCTCTAAGTTCATCAAGACCATATCCTTTCAATGAACTTGTAATCAACACTTTTGGATGCGCGGCAACATTTTTGGCAATGTCTTTTTCTGTTCTGCTTATTATTTTTTCTTGTTCTGCCAATTTAACTTTATCTGATTTTGTCAGTACAACCTGATAGGAAACAGCTGTTTCATCAAGCATGGACATAAGTTCACGGTCGCTGTCTTTAAGACCATGACGACCATCAACCAGCACGAATACACGGCGAAGGTTTGGCCGTCCACGAAGATAGTCCCGCATCAGTTTTACCCATTCTTTTACAAGTTTTTTGGAAACTTTGGCATAACCATAACCAGGAAGATCAACCACATATAATCCTTTTTCCTTACGATCCCCAAGGAAAAAGAAATTAAGTTGTTGGGTCCGCCCCGGTGTATTTGATGTACGCGCGAGGCCGTTTCTTCCCGTAAGCGCATTTAGCAGGCTTGATTTACCCACATTGGAACGCCCCGCAAAAGCAACTTCTACGGCATCCGGAGAAGGAAGCTGCGATAAAGCTGCGGCACCAAGCAAAAATTCACATTTTTCACGAAAAAGCAGGCGACCCTTCTCAAGAAATTCTGCCTGCTCATCTGATATTTTATCATTTTCAGCCAAATATTTAATCCCCTTTGGCAGCTACCTTACGCATAATAATCAATTGCTGTATTATGGTCAGGATATTATTCCAGGTCCAATAAATAACCAGTCCAACCGAAAACCCGGCCAGAATAAAGGTAAAGATTATCGGCATAAAGGCGAAAACCTTCTGTTGCACAGGATCGGCTGGAGGTGGGTTTAATTTTTGCTGAAAATACATCGTCACTCCCATAAATACAGGCAAAATACCAATTGCCAGAAATCCTGTCGGTTCCCAGGGAATTAACCCAAACAGGTTGGTTACAAGCAAGGGATCAGGCGCGCTCAAATCCTTGATCCAGCCATAAAATGGTGCATGACGCATATCAATGGTTACATAAAGCACTTTATAGAGCGAAAAGAATATCGGGATTTGTATCAGTATGGGAAGACAGCTTGCCAGCGGATTGACCTTTTCCCTTTTGTACATTTCCATGGTTTCCTGCTGCATTTTAGCGCGGTCATCACCGTATTTTTCCTTAAGCTCCTGCATTTTTGGCTGCAGTTTCTTCATCCGTGCCATGGATTCGTATTGCTTGTTTGCCATTGGGAACAAAATCAACTTAATAACAACGGTTAATAAAAGAATGGAAATTCCGAAGTTTCCGACAATCCCGTAGAAGAAATGAAGCCCGATATAAATCGGTTTGGTAATAAAATAAAACCAACCCCAGTCAATGGCATAATCAAACATACGTACGCCACCAACTTCTGTGTAATGATCCAGCAGCGCCACTTCCTTTGCCCCCGCAAAAAAGCGTGCCGTTTTTTCCGCCGTTGCACCGGGCGCAATAGAAACTCCATTTGTTGCAAAATTCACATGGAACTGCTCGCCACCATTTTGTGTTGTCCTGAAAACATTGGTAGCAAAATTCTGGGTTTGATCCGGGATTACCGCAACCAGCCATTCTTTATCTGTAATACCGGCCCATCCGCCGTCTGAAACTTCATCGCGCGGATATTCATCATCTTCAAGATCTTCGTAGCTGATTTCTTCTTTCCCATCTGTGCCGACACGAATTGGCCCTTCATGCAGGATAAATAATGGTGGTGAAGCACTGCGCCCCGAACGGTAAACACGACCATATGTTGCCGCCCCCACAGTCGCATCACTGTTATTTTGGATTTGTTGTGTGATAGAAAACATATAATCCTGGTCAAGCGCAACCGTACGGGTAAACAAAAGTCCTTCGCCGTTATCCCATGTAAAGACAACACTATCATTTGCCCCAAGACTTGTTTTATTCGCTGACCAGACAGAATTGGCATCCGGCATTTTTGCGTCACTGATCCAGCCAAATTCACCAAAATATGCTTTTGCCGCTTCAGAAGGATTTAATAGTGTGACTATAGGCGAGGTAGGCTCTACCGTTTCGTGATATTTTTTTAATGAAAGATCATCAAACCTAAGTCCCTTAAGACTTATGGATCCCGCCAGCTTTTCAGTGTCAATCACCACATTGGCGCGCGATCCGATAATATCATCCCGTGCTGCTGAAAATTCATTTACAACTGGCGCGGCCATTCCGGGTATTCCGCCACCTGAATCCGTTAATCCTGCTGCACTGCTGGGAACGCCGACATCACCACCTGAAACTGTTACATCAACATTTTCAGCCACTGATGTATCTTCCTGTGGCGGCGTGGTCGCACCAAAGAAAAATTCCCATCCAAAAAGGATGATCATGGTCAGGACAATCGCCAGAATAAAATTACGGTTTTCTTCCATTTTACTATCTCTAATTTTTGCTGCTTAACTCAGCGTGACAATTACATTCTTCCGGTTTATTTTTTTCTGGCACCGGATCATAACCACTATCCCCCCAGGGGTGACACCTTAAAAGTCTTCTTACTCCCAGCCATGTACCCTTAATGGGCCCATGCACATCAATCGCTTCCATGGCATAGGATGAACAGGTAGGCAAATATCTGCATTTAGGTCCCAGCAACGGCGAAATGACATACTTATAGACAGTGATCATTCCTTTCAAGACATAAGAGATCACTGCACTAAAATATTTAAAGGCTTTGCTGATAATCAATTATTTCGGCTCCCGCTTTTCCCTGCAGACTTATGTAGTCTTTTTAAAGCCCATTTCAAGTCGCGAATCAATTCATTAAATGGTAGGTCCGCTATTTCCTTTCTGGCAATAATCACATAATCATGTTTTTTTTCAGCTGAAAAAGCCATTACACGCTTCACGACTTCGCGCATTCTGCGTTTGGCGCGGTTGCGCTGGACAGCATTACCCACTTTTTTGCTCGCGGTAAATCCAACACGGATGATATGATCATCATTTTCTGGTTGCATACAGGTTTGAACAACCATGGCAGGCGTCACCCATTTTCTGTTGGCATTTGCAACACGTAAAAAATCATTTCTTTTTTTAAGTGTTTCGATTTTTAATCCTTTATTTTCAATTACTTGTATCATTGTAATTGGTCCACAAAAAAACCGGTCGCTTAATTCAGGGACCGGCTTTCAAAATCGTGCAATCACGCTTATCAGTTAATTATGCTGATAGACGTTTACGTCCTTTTGCGCGGCGAGCAGCAAGAACACGTCTTCCACCAACTGTCGCTGAGCGAGAACGGAAGCCATGGCGGCGTTTACGAACCAGAACACTTGGTTGATATGTACGTTTCACTGGACATCTCCAACTGCCATAAAGGCGATTATTTAATATTTACCACAGACTCATTGGTCTGATTTTGCTTATGAAGTGCGGTGTATAATGGGTATGATTATATAAGTCAATGGCAGAAGCTGCTAATTTTTAATAATTTCAGTATTCTTCGCAAGTTTAAAAATATCCCTGCTTCACACTTCCGTGAATGGAATTTATTTCTTTTCTGTCCTATAGTTCCATATGGTGATTTCGGATAAGCTGAAATAAAACAAAAAGAAAGAATATAAAAATGGATATCAAACGCTTTGTCCCATTAGCCATTCTAATGATTGGTCTTGCCGTGGCATTATATTTCGATATCCACAAGCTTCTTTCATTCAGTGTTATCGGTGAAAATTACAGCGATCTTAAAAGTTATATAGATAACCAGTATATATTCAGTCTGCTTCTTTTTTCAGTGGTGTATATTCTTACTGTAGCCTTTTCAATTCCCGGGGCCTCTATCCTTTCCTTATTATATGGCGCGTTGTTGGGTACTTTTGTTGCCGGCTCACTCATCGTGGTTTCAGCAACCATTGGCGCAACAATAATTTTTCTTGCAGCCAAATATGCATTTCAGGATTCATTAAAAAAACGCGCAGGCCCCTGGTTAAATAAAATGCAGGCAGGTTTTAATGAAAATGCCTTCAGTTACATGATGTTCCTGCGGCTTGTCCCTGCATTTCCATTTTTTGTCGTTAACGTGGTTCCCGCATTTCTTGGTGTTCGTCTATCTATATATATAATAACCACTTTTATCGGGATTATTCCTGGTACCTTTGTTTATGCCAGTATCGGCAGCGGGATTGGTTATATACTTGAACAGGGAAGAACCCCAGATATTTCCGTGCTGTCATCACCGGAGGTATTATTACCTTTGGCCGCGCTCGGTTTTCTTGCCTTGATACCGGTTGCATATAAAAAAATTAAAGGAAAGCCGCCATCATGAGTAATATTATCAATGCTGATATTTGTATCATAGGAGCTGGCAGTGGGGGGCTGAGTGTTGCTGCAGGTGCAAGCCAGCTTGGCAGGAAAACAGTACTTGTGGAAGGTGGAAAAATGGGCGGTGACTGCCTGAATTATGGCTGTGTTCCTTCAAAAGCACTGCTTGCTGCCGGTAATGCGGCAGAACATATGAGAAACCCCGCAAAATTAGGCATCACGCCACATGAGCCGCTCATCGATTTTGGTGCTGTTCACGATCATGTTCATGATGTGATTGCAGGCATAGCACCACATGATTCTGTCGAAAGATTTGAAGGCCTTGGTGTTCAGGTTATTCAGGAATATGCTTCTTTTGAGGACAAAACAACACTTCGTGCCGGTGATAAGATTATAAAAGCAAGAAGATATGTTATTGCAACCGGTTCTTCACCAAGTGTTCCACCCATTGCCGGGCTATCCGATGTACCTTACCTGACAAACGAAACAATATTTAATTTAAGGCAGGCACCGGAACATCTTATTATTATTGGAGGTGGGCCGATTGGTTTTGAAATGGCGCAGGCACATCGAAGACTTGGTTCCGATGTCACCGTTGTAGCCCTTAAATTTATGGAAAATGAAGATCCGGAACTGGTTAATATTCTGATGGAAAAACTGTCTGGTGAAGGAATATCATTAAAAGAAAATATCAGCATAAAGAAAATATCTCAGGACGGCCGGGCCATAAATGTTGAACTGGATGAGGAAATTATTAGTGGATCACACCTGCTTGTAGCGACAGGACGTTCACCAAATACAGAAAAACTTGCACTTGAAAAAGCGGACGTTGAATATACACGCAATGGAATTACTGTCGGTGCTAACCTTAGAACTAGCAATAAATCCATCTATGCAATCGGCGATGTTACGGGCGGGCCCGGCTTCACCCATAAAGCAGGGTATGATGCCGGTATCATCATTCGGCGGCTTGTATTTGGCATGTTCTGGGCAAAAGCAAATTATAAGGCACTACCGCACGCAACCTATACAGACCCGGCACTTGCAAGTGTGGGGCTTGGTGAAAGCGAAGCGAAGAAAAAATACAATGACATAAAGATACTACGGTGGTCATACAAAGATAATGATAGGGCGCAGGCAACACGTCAAACGGCCGGCATGATCAAAGTCATCACAACAAAAAAAGGCCTTATTCTCGGCGCATCAATTGTGGGAAAGTCGGCTGATGAGTTGCTCGCCCCTTGGACTTTAGCAATTAATCAAGGTCTTAAAATAAGTTCAATGGCAAATGTAATAAGCCCATATCCTACTTTGGGTGAAATTAACAAGAGAGCGGCGTCAAGCTTCTATACGGCGTCTTTATTTAGTGATAAAACACGAAGGCTGGTAAAATTCCTGTCTTGGCTTGGGTGAATATATGCTGGGGAAGTTAAAAATAATATCAATTGAGAAAAGCCTCT
>JAUILB010000101.1 GCA_030432815.1 Alphaproteobacteria bacterium
CGGTATTCAGGTTTCGGACAAATTTTGGAAAGTTTGATGATGTTATTTCAACTCGAATGCGATGGCCGCGCTGAAATTCGATGCTGGTGGTCATTGGGGTAAAGTCAATTTCATAAACTTCCCCTTTCTCCATCATAACCTGTTTATCATACCCTTCGCGGTAACGGGCACGAAAGATGGTATCATCAACAATATAAGACGTCCCATCCGGTGCGACATCAACCAGTTTAACGGCAAAATCGGTATCTTTTGCGTCGGATGACACATGAAGCACGGCATCAACAAAACCGGACACTTCAATTGGTTCTTCAAGTGGGTCACTTGTATAAACCAGTACATCATTTCGTGCGGCAATAATCCGCTGGTCAAATGCCCCGGCGGTAACGAGCCCACCATTACAGCAATCCCCGCCGCCAATGGTTTGAACCGGGTTCATGGGATCGTAATTATAACTGTCTGATGGTTCTTCGCCCGGTGCAGTAAAATCAACTTTGCCATCACCATAAAGACTGTTGGCATTGCCCCCAGAATGAAGATAAAGTTTCATTTCTTGGGCGTCTGCTGGTGGCCACTGTTCATTACCCTGCCATTTGTTGGCACCCATTGTGTAATATTGATTATGCGGCGTATTGTTGTCCCAGGCATCATCATCACCCTTTAGCCATTTATCGAACCAGGCATAAACCAGACCGTCCGTATCAAACGATGTATCGCCAAGATCACGGTCACCGCTTTTAAAGTTTGGGCCAAGTGCTGCAAACTGGCAATGATTATTCGGTGCTGCAACCACATACTGGTTTTCGCGCACTTCCCGGGTAAGCCCATTTTCGCGTACATGATTGGCAAGTGCCATGTTCGGGCCGATTGATACATCATACCAGCTATTAAACCAAAGCGCGGGAACACCCCATGGTTCATTATCATGGTAAAGACCACCCTCAAACCAACCGGCAGAAGCAGGTGTGCGCTTTACAAACTCTTCAAATGTCCCTTCCGGTTCACCCAAACTGGTGAGCAAATCCTGTATTGGAAGGTGTCTGATCTGAGTTTCCCAGTCCACATCAGGTTTGTCTGTGGAAAGATCATTATATTTCGAAATTTGTGTGCGGATTTCAGGGCTTAATCCTGCGGGTATCTGTGCCCGTAACGGATTATCAACACCATAAAGCCACACGAAGAACAAAATACGTTGTACGCCGCCGGTATACCAGTTTCCATGTTCCCAGAAATCCCCAACACGGCCAATACCGGCCCCTGATGCCTGCGGGATCATGGCTGCGTGGGCCGGATGATCCGTTGCGGCAAGCGCAAGCTGCCATTCCGCAGTAGAAGAACATCCGATCGTGCCCACTTTCTGGTTTGACCAGCTTTGTGAGGATATCCAGTCCAGTGCGTCATATCCATCTGTACGGGGGTAGCCAAGGATTTCAAATTCCCCTTCGGAAAAATACCTTCCGCGTTCATTTTGAAGAATATAGGCATAACCACGGCTTACTGCTTCCACGATATTATAAAGCGTGCGGCGTGAGGGGACGTTCATATTATAAGGGGTGCGGACAAAAATTGTCGGCACCGGACCATCGGCATTCTTTGGGCGGTAAATATCGGTAGAAAGGCCAACACCATCCCGCATCGGCATCAGCACCTTTGTTTCCACAGTTGCTATTTCACTGACAATCTTCTGAAGGGCTTCTTCAGTATATTTTGTATAGTCCTGTGCAAATACATTGCTGGAAAAAAGCAAGGTTACTAAGCCAAGCCATAGAGTTTGAACGATTTTCATTATCTTCTCCCAAGTCTGATTTTCTCTGACTATAACTTAGGGATACTGATTGGTAAATAGGGGTACAGTTCCACAAAGGTCATTAACAAGTTTTATATAAAGGAAGAAGCAACTAATTTTACTAGGCTTTAACATTTCTATGTGATAACAAATTTTACTGAAAACTGAAGATATATTTTATAATGTCAATTAACCATCTTGAAAAACTAGAAGCTGAATCGATACATATCATTCGCGAAGTGGCCGCGACATGTTCAAATCCAGTGATGCTTTACTCCATCGGTAAAGACAGCAGTGTGATGATGCATCTGGCTCTGAAGGCCTTTTATCCGTCAAAACTTCCTTTTCCGGTTATGCATGTCGATACAACATGGAAATTCCGCGAAATGATCGAATTTCGTGACCGTTTTTCACAAGAAAATGATCTTGACCTGATTGTCCATATCAATCAGGATGGTGTTGATCAGGGGATTGGTCCGTTCAGTCATGGTTCAGTGGTTCATACGGATATTATGAAAACGCAGGGCTTAAAACAGGCCCTTGATAAATACGGTTTTGATGCCGCATTTGGTGGTGCGCGCCGTGACGAGGAAAAATCCCGTGCCAAGGAAAGAATTTTTTCTTTCCGGTCCAATCAGCACCGATGGGATCCGAAAAACCAGCGACCGGAACTTTGGAATATCTATAATAGCCGTATTCAAAAAGGCGAAAGTATTCGTGTTTTTCCGCTTTCCAACTGGACAGAGCTTGATATCTGGCAATATATCCATTTGGAAAATATCCCTATAGTTCCCCTTTATTTTGCTAAAGAACGTCCGGTTGTTGAACGCGATGGTATGATGGTGATGGTGGATGATGGCAGAATGCCGCTTAAATTGGGTGAAGTCCCAATGATGAAAAAAGTGCGGTTCAGAACACTTGGGTGTTATCCTTTAACTGGCGCCGTTCAGTCAGAAGCAGGCACCCTTACTGAAATCATCCAGGAAATGCTACTCACAAAAACATCGGAACGTGAAGGTCGGGCCATTGACAAAGACAGCAATGCGTCGATGGAGCAAAAAAAGCAGGAGGGCTATTTCTGATGGCGGATAAGTCCTATGAGATTATGCAATCCGATAAAATAGAGTCAGATATAGAAGGATATCTGAGGGATCAGGAAAATAAAAGTTACCTCCGTTTCATCACATGTGGAAGTGTTGATGACGGTAAATCAACACTGATAGGACGGCTTTTATATGATTCCAAACTGATCTTTGAAGATCAGCTGAAGAATCTTGAAAGTGATAGTAAAAAAATGGGCACACAAGGAGGTGAAATTGATTTCGCGCTTCTTGTGGATGGCTTAGCGGCCGAACGCGAGCAGGGGATCACAATTGATGTGGCCTACCGCTTTTTTACAACGGATAAGCGGAAATTCATCGTTGCGGATACACCGGGTCACGAGCAATATACAAGAAATATGGCGACCGGTGCGTCGACTGCCGATCTCGCGGTCATCCTTATCGATGCAAGAAAAGGAATTCTTACCCAAACCAGAAGGCATAGTTTCATCACGAGTCTTTTGGGTGTTAAACATGTTGTGGTTGCTATTAATAAAATGGATCTTGCCGGATATAGCAAAGAAATATTTGATACCATAGAACGTGATTACAGGACATTCGCAGATGATATGGGTTTTAGCTCAATTCAATGTATTCCTGTTTCGGCGTTAAAAGGCGATAATATTACCGAAAGTGGTAATAATATGGGTTGGTATGATGGACCTACTCTGCTGGAATATCTTGAATGTGTAGATATTTCTACAAATGAAGAAAACGCCCCTTTTAGAATGTCGGTACAATGGGTTAACAGGCCTGACCTTGATTTCAGGGGTTTCTCCGGCACCATTGTTTCCGGTGAAATAAAACCGGGTGATGAAATTGTCGCCCTTCCCAGCGCGCAAACAAGCAAGATTAAATCTATTGTCACATATGATGGGGAACTTGAAACTGCGTGTAAGGATCAGGCAGTGACCCTTACCCTTGAAGACGAGATCGATGTGTCTCGGGGTGATCTGATTTCAGACAGGAACAATAGACCCGAAATTACCGATCAGCTTCAGGCACATGTGATTTGGATGCATGATGAACCCATGTTGCCCGGACGTCCATACCTGATCAAACTTGCCAACAAAACGATTTCAGGGGAAATCACGGATTTAAAGTACAAGATTGATGTCAATTCATTTGATCGCGAAGCGGGCAAGACTTTAAAGCTCAATGAAGTCGGTGTTTGCAACATAAGCCTGAATGACAAGGTAGTTTATGAAGCATATAAAACTGTGCCTGCACTAGGGTCATTTATCGTGATTGATAAAATGACAAATGCAACTTTAGCGGCGGGAATGATCGACTTTGGCCTGCGAAGAGCAACGAATGTTCATTGGCAGGCCGTTGATGTTGATAAATCAACCCGAGCACAGCAAAAAAGACAAAAACCGCTTGTTCTCTGGTTTACGGGGCTTAGTGCATCCGGTAAATCCACAATCGCCAATCTGGTGGAAAAAAAGTTATTGGCCCTTGGTAAACACACATACCTTCTTGATGGTGATAATGTGCGTCATGGCCTTAACAGGGATCTTGGTTTTGTTGATGCCGACAGGGTGGAAAACATTCGCCGTGTTGGCGAAGTTGCCAAGCTCATGGTGGATGCGGGGCTTATCGTGCTCACGGCGTTTATTTCTCCCTTCCGTTCAGAACGTATTATGGTCCGTGATATGCTTGAAGAGCATGAATTTATGGAAGTTTTTGTCGATACACCACTGGAAATCTGTGAGCAGCGTGATCCAAAGGGTCTTTATAAAAAGGCAAGAAGTGGTGAGATTAAAAATTTTACCGGTTTTGACAGCCCATACGAAGCGCCGGAAAATGCGGAGATTCATCTTCGGACAGCTGATATTTCTGCAGAGGAAGCGGCTGATCAGGTGATAAAGGCGATTGAGGAAAACTACCTTTAATCAATCAAGCATCAACAGCGAATCAAGGGTGGCCCCTAACCTATCTTTTTCTGAAAGGGTTGGTTCCTTAATTGGCCATGGGATATTCAGATCCGGATCATTCCAGACAATGCAACCTTCGTCATTCGGATCATAATAATCGGTACATTTATATTCAAGATCAGCGCTTTCGGACAGCGTGACAAAGCCATGGGCTAGTCCGGGTGGAACCCAGAATTGCTTCTTATTTTCTTCAGATAATCTGACTGATGTCCATTTTCCAAAAGTGAGTGAATTTTTTCTGATATCAACGGCTACATCAAAAACTTCACCACGAACAACTCTTACCAGTTTTCCTTGTGGTTTTGTTTTTTGAAAATGAAGTCCCCTCAGGACGCCCTTTGAAGAACGCGAATGATTATCCTGAACAAATTTAAAGTTGATGCCCGCCTGATCGCGGTAGCGGTCTGCCTGAAATGTTTCCATAAAAAAACCGCGATGATCACCATAGACTTTTGGCTCTATGATTAATACGCCATCAATTTCGGTTTTTATAACCTTCATTAACGGTATCCTTCTGCAATTAATTTTAGATACTGGCCGTAACCGGTGTTTTTTAGTTCATTTGCCCGTGAACTTAACTGCTCATTATCAAGCCAGCCTTGGTAATAGGCTATTTCTTCCAAACAGGCGACTTTGAAACCTTGGCGTTTCTCCACGGTTTGCACAAAATGGCCTGCTTCCATCAGGCTGTCATGGGTGCCCGTGTCAAGCCAGGCAAACCCGCGGCCAAGCAATGTGACGGATAAATCGCCGCGTTTAAGATATGTGGAATTCACATCTGTAATTTCGAGCTCACCCCGTGCTGAGGGCTTGATATTTTTGGCAATATCAATAACGTCATTATCATAAAAATATAATCCGGTTACAGCATAACTGGATTTTGGTTTTTGCGGTTTTTCTTCAATGCTTAAGGCATTTCCATTGGCATCAAATTCAACGACACCAAATCTTTCCGGATCGGATACATGATATCCAAAAACAGTGGCACCCGACTGTTTTCTTGCCGCATGTTCAAGTTTGTTGGAGAAATGTTCCCCGAAGAAAATATTATCTCCAAGCACCAGACACACATTATCATTTCCAATAAAATTCTCGCCAATCAGAAAGGCTTGCGCAAGCCCGTCTGGTGAAGGCTGAACTTCATAAGAAAATGAAACACCGAACTGTTCGCCATTTCCAAGCAACCTTTTATATCCATCAATATCCTCTGGTGTGGAAATAATCAGAATTTCATTTATGCCTGATAACATTAGCACTGAAATCGGATAATAGATCATCGGTTTATCATAAATCGGAAGGAGCTGCTTTGATACACCACGCGTAATTGGATGTAGCCGTGATCCGGAACCACCGGCGAGTACAATGCCTTTATATTTGTTTGACATTTCCTGTTCCTCTTTCTTATCCCAAACGTTCCAGCTTGTAATCACCACTTAAAACACGCTGCCACCATGTTCGGTTTTTAAGATACCATAATACCGTTTTCCGCATCCCTGTTTCGAAAGTTTCTTCTGGTATCCAGCCAAGATCATTTTCAATTTTGCCAGCGTCAATTGCATAGCGAACATCGTGACCGGGTCGATCCTTCACGAATTCAATCAGGTCACTATAATTTTTAACGGATGCTGGCTTTTCGGGTGCCAATTCTTCAAGTAAAGCACAAATGGTGTGAACAACACTAAGGTTGGCTTTTTCGTTATGACCACCAATATTGTAGGTTTCCCCTATTTTTCCATCAAGCGCAACTTTACAAAGTGCGCGGGCATGGTCATCAACATGAAGCCAGTCCCTGATTTGCTGCCCGTCTCCATAAACCGGCAACGGTTTTCCGGCAAGTGCATTTAAAATCATATGGGGGATTAGCTTTTCAGGAAACTGATATGCCCCATAGTTATTGGAACAATTGGTTATGATGGTTGGTAGTCCGAACGTTCTTTGCCAGGCGCGAACAAGATGGTCGGAACTTGCCTTAGATGCAGAATAGGGTGAACTTGGATCATAAGATGTTGTTTCCTGAAACAGATCATCACTACCTCCAAGGTCCCCATATACTTCATCCGTGGAAACATGATGAAATCGAAATATAGATTTACGACTATCTTCAAGAGTATCCCAATATTGACGGGCCACTTCCAGAAGACAGTAGGTGCCAACAATGTTGGTTTGAATAAAATCGCCGGGACCGTCAATTGAACGGTCTACATGTGATTCTGCCGCCAGGTGCATAATAATATCTGGGGCAAAATCTTTGATCACCTTTCGTAATGAATTTTTGTCACAAATGTCGGTTTGTGAAAAAGAGTAGCGGTCCGCATTAGCAACACTAACCAGTGAATCAAGGTTCCCGGCGTAAGTGAGTTTATCGATGTTTAAGACCGAATGTGCCGTATTTTCAATTAAGTGCCGAATGACGGCACTACCAATAAAGCCAGCACCCCCGGTGATTGCAAATTTCATTTTGCGTCCTCAACTTATTAATGACTGGATATACTATGATATAGATGTGAACAAACTCTTTCTATTTTGAAAATTGCATTTTTATTTGCGCATTTAAACCATATTACGAAAATGATGCTATGTTTTGACATTCTAAGTAAAATAAAGCTACACTATAACGGCTTAGAGGGAAAAAAGCACAAAATGTTGTTTGTCTGATAATTTGAATAATAATATACTAATATTGTTAAAATTTAAAGAAACACATTTCATGATAATGATATTTTTAAAATTAAATTCTAAAAAGTACTCAATTTTAAAGAGAGTTTAGAATAAATATATCTTGACTAATGTGAATATTAAACTATCTGCAACTGGTGGGGTTAAGGCGCTATATTAAGCGCTGCTTTTACGAAGGGAATAAATTATGTCGATAGAAGTAATTATAAATTTACTGGTTTTTGTGGGAGCGTTATTTTTGCTCTGGAAATTCAGCCAGGGTGATATGAAATTATCGCGAAAAGTAATTATGGGGTTGCTTGCCGGGGTGGCATTCGGGTTTGCCTTGCAAATGTTGTATGGCGGCACAGGAACGATCAGAGCCACGCTTGAATGGACAAATGTGGTCGCCAATGGTTATATCAGCTTATTATATATGGTGATTATGCCGCTTATTGTGATTTCCATGATTGCGGCTGTGACCCGCATTGATGAGGTTACGTCTCTTGGCAAGATTGGTGGATCCGTCGTCGGTGTGCTGGTGTTTACAACGATGATTTCGGCTGTTGTAGCCATTATTATTACCGGGGTTTTTGATCTTTCAGCCGAGGGGCTCATCAGTGGTGACCGTGAGGCCGCGCGGCTAGCATCCATAGAAGGCCGGCTCGGTCGTGTCGAGGCCAATAGTGTTCCGGCTATGCTCGTATCATTTATACCAAGAAATGTGTTTTCAAGTCTTGCTGGTGCTGCGGGACCTATGTCTATAATTTCTGTAGTGGTTTTTTCTATCCTGTTTGGCGTTGCAGCATTGAAAGCAACAAATGAACATCCTGAGCACAAAGAAGCTTTCTCAAAGGGCGTTGATGTTCTTCAGTCTGTAATAATGAAGCTTGTTCAAATGATCATGGCGTTTACACCATACGGCGTGATGGCGTTGATGGTTAGGGTGGTCGCAAGCTCAAATCTTGCTGATATTCTAAATCTTGCAAAGTTTATCATCGCATCCTATGTGGCGATCGCCATTATGTTTGTTGTACATGGTATTCTATTAAGTCTTGTTGGCTTTAATCCGAAGAAATTTTTCAGTGGTGTTTATGATGTGTTGGTATTTGCCTTTACATCCAGAAGTTCCGCAGCCTGTATACCGTTAAACGTTCAGGCGCAGACAACCAGACTGGGTGTGCCAAAAGCAATTGCAAATATAGCAGCATCATTTGGCGCAACAATTGGTCAAAACGGATGTGCGGGAATTTACCCAACCATGCTGGCACTTATGGTTGCGCCGACCGTTGGTGTAGAAGTTGATTTTGCATTTATGGCAATG
>JAUILB010000102.1 GCA_030432815.1 Alphaproteobacteria bacterium
GTTCTATTGCGACACGGGACAGATTATTGAATTCTTCCTGATTAAGTTGACCCTGGCGCATTTTTTGCGAAGACATGCCAGCTTGTTCTGCAAGTATGCGGCTTGCAAGCTGATCTGATGACATTTCCAGCGAAAAGAAACCAACGACCGCCCCCTTGTTTTCATCGTCAGGAACACCAATATCCTTGTCATGTTTCCATGCCTTTGCCGCATTGAAGGCAATGTTGGTGGCAAGTGCGGTTTTCCCCATAGCGGGGCGACCCGCTATGATCAACAGATCCGATTTATGTAGGCCGCCAATTTTGCGGTTAATGCTTTCAAAGCCTGTTGTTACACCGGCAAGATCCCCTTTACGCCGAAGCGCGGCACCAATTACATTAACGGCATCGGTCGCTGATCTAAAAAAGTCTTTAAATCCACCTTCTGCTGTGCCGTTATCGGCCATGTGATAAAGCTGTTTCTCGGCTTCCTCGATCTGTTCTTTTGATGTTTCATCCACATCAAATTCGTAGGCCTTGTTAACGATATTGGTGCCAAGATCAATAAGGTTGCGCCTGACGGCAAGATCATAAATAAGCAGCCCGTAATCAACCGCATTGATAATGGTAATGGCGGATGCCGCAAGCTTGGCCAGATATTTTCCGCCACCGACTTCTTCAAGCATTTTATCCTTTTCAAAGAAAGGCTTAAGCGTTACCGGTGTTACCAATTGCCCCTTTTCAATCATGGTTTGGCAGGCGGCATAAATTTTATGATGGGCACCGTTTGCGAAATGCTCGGGCAATAAAAAATCCTGCACTTTTTCCATCACATCATTATTGACCAGAATGGCACCAAGCAGGGCCTGTTCCGCCTCAAGATTATGGGGTATTTCCTTATAGGAAATATCCTCATCTGTTGGCTGATCATTATCCTGTATAATTGGTATTTCTGACATAACTGATTTTTACGGGTTCTATAAATTTTCGCGAACAGTATTATATTGTGATCTTCGTTATGTTTTCAATTTAAAAAAATTAAAATTAGTTTTTCCTGAGGATATAGTCGCTTTGATCTTTATATCCGATGATGTTTCCTTCCTCATCCCGAAGGAAGGTCATAACATCGGCTTCACCGCCATCATCTTGAATACGAATGAAGCGATCACCGCCAAGATAATTAAACTTGCTCATGGCAGAAATAGGGTTTTCTGCACTTAAATAGAAATAAACAAGCTGATCTCCCCATTGCATCATATAAACCTCATCACCCCACGGCTGATAATCATAAATGCCTTGAAATTCTGAAAAATCATGTGATGAAGGTGTGTTATCGTCCGTCATTACCGGACCAAGCACATCCAGCATGCGGTTCACTATTAGCGATGGGGACATATCGTGCGTGTTCATCAGCGCAACACCGCCGATTTTCTGTTTGGGTTCGATTGTGATTTGGGAAGTATGCCCAAGATAAACACCACCATGGCCAATATAGCTTCTATTATTGCGGTAATTTGTTCTAAAGCCATACCCAACATCCATGTCAGGTCCTGTATTTACCGCCTGCGGACGGATCATTTCGCTTAAAGTATGGTGGCGTAATATATTATTCTCTTCACCGTCAAGGGTACGCAATTGCCACATAAGAAATTTGGCAAGGTCATTTGCTGATGATGAAATGCCCGCAGCCGATGCCGTGGCTTTTGCATCTACAAAGGGAACTTCCGTGCGCATCCGCTGCCTGTTTAATTTTCCGTATCCGACGGCCAGCTCGTGGCCGTGTGTACTTTCATCAATATTGCTAAAAGTGTTATTAAGTTCCATTGGGGTTATAATATTTTCATGAACATACTGGTGATAACTTTGCCCTGACACATTTTCAACCACCTGACCCAGCAACATAAAACCAAGGTTTGAATATTGGTATCTCTCCCACGCGGGATATAGTGTTTCCAATTTATTGGTGCCTTCAATAAGCTCATCCCTTGTCGGGAAAGGGTAGCCATATTTATAAGACCAGTATGGGATGTCAGGTTCATAGGGCAAACCACTTGAATGGGTAAGAAGGCTTTCAATGGTTATTTCGTCTGAAGACGCAAACCTTTGTTTAACATTAAACCATGGAAGATGTTTCTTGACTGGATCATCTAATCTTAACTTGCTTTTATCCCTTAGCTGCATAATGGCGATAGCTGTAAAAAGTTTTGAATTTGATGCAATCCGATAAAGGGTGTCAGGGGTGGCCTCGAGGTTTAGTTCAGGGTTCGAATAACCAAAAGAACGGGAGTAAACGACATCCTGATCCTTCACTACGGATACTGAAAGGCTTGGCCAATCGTTATAATCTTTCTGTGCTTCGAGCCAGACATCAAGCAGATGTGTTGCCTGTTCAAGTGTTTGTGCGTGCGCCTTTGAAAAGCAAATACTGAGCAATGCCACAATAATAAATTTATGCATCGGATATTCCCACATTTTTTGAAAGAGTACTGAGAAAGCGTTTCAAACTCAATGCGATTTTTGCTCATTTTTTAAATCTGTCTGGTGAACAGATCATGTAACATCGACATCGGACTTAAGAGCGATTAAAAATACAAAAAGGCGGTCATTAAGACCGCCTTCCTTGAATTTCTTTAAAATCAGAAGCGTTTAAGCTTTTTCTTCTTCAGCTTCTTCCGCGGGTGCGTCTTCAGATGCTTCGTCAGTAGCTTCTTCCTTTGCAGGGGCAGCTTCTTCAACGACTTCCTCTTCAGCAGTTACTGCGGCTTCCGCATCTTCTTCATTTTCGAAGAAGTCTTCTACAGCAAATTCTTCTGTGTCATCTCCTTTTGCGGTAACGTCACCACCTTTTGCCTGAATTTCCGCTTCTTCAGGAGAACGGGCAACATTCACAGTTACGGTGATATCCACTTCCGCGTGAAGACGGATGGCAATGTCATTAAGACCAAGAATTTTAATTGAACGGTCAAGAACAACCTGGCTTTTATCGGTTTTAAAACCGGCATCTTCAAGGGCGTCGGCAATGTCGCGTGCCGAAACGGAACCAAAAAGCTGTCCACTTTCACCGGCCTGACGGATAAGAACAACTGATGTTCCATCCATTTTCTTGGCAACGGCTTCGGCTTCTGTTTTTGCCTTAAGATTGTTTGCTTCGATTTCCTTACGCTGTTCTTCAAAAACGGCCATGTTGGCTTTGGTCGCGCGAAGGGCTTTATTCTGCGGCAAAAGGTAATTGCGGGCATAACCGTTTTTTACATTTACCACATCACCAATCTGGCCAAGTTTTGCTACGCGTTCTAGCAGGATAATTTCCATGTCACGTCTCCTATTGGTTCACATATGATAGTAGCGCAAGATTACGAGCGCGTTTGATTGCTTTTGCAAGTTCGCGTTGTTTCTTGGCTGAAACGGCTGTGATACGGCTAGGGACGATTTTACCACGCTCTGACACGTAACGGGAAAGCGTACGCACATCTTTATAATCGATTTTTTGTGCGTGTGATCCGGAAAACGGGCATGTTTTGCGGCGACGGAAAAATGGGCGACGTGCGCCGCCACCTTGTGCTGGGCGTTCTGAGCTCATTAATCGTCTCCTTCATCATCGTTATTGTTTGAACTGCGATCATCACGCGTGCGATTATCGCGGTCTTTTGAACGCAGCACTACACTGTCGCCTTCTTCAAATTCATCAACACGGATCGTCATGTAACGGATCACATCCTCATGAAGACGGGCGTTACGTTCAAGTTCTGCTATCGCAGCATGAGGGGCATCAAGGTTCAAATGAACATAATGACCTTTTTTGTATTTTTTAATTCGGTAAGCAAGATTACGAAGACCCCAAGACTCTGTCTTGGCAACTTTTCCGCCATTATCGGTAACGATTTTGGCAAATTGTTCTGTTATCGCATCAACCTGTTGCGGTTGGATATCCTGCCTAGCGATATATGTGTATTCATATAAAGACATTAGCAATTCCTTTAATTTTTTAACGTCGGGGTAGCAACGAATATCAAATAGCCACATTACAATATTAACCGACCAACCCGCTAATCTTTACGGGAAGGGCGCAATATACATGAAGAGTGGCAGAACGCAAGGGGTTTATGGATTATTTTTATAAAGGTTCGAAAAATTTGCAGACGAACTTTTCTTGACAGCGGGGCCGCATTTGATAAGAGTTGGTATAGATTTCATAAATTCGAGGAAAATTTTCAAATGACTAGAGCCTTTGTATTTCCCGGCCAGGGTAGCCAAGCCGTTGGAATGGGTAAGGAATTATCAGATGCATCACCCACAGCACGCGCTGTATTTGAAGAAGTAAATGATGCACTTTCGCAGGATCTGTCCACATTAATGTTTGAAGGGCCGATTGAAGATCTGACGCTTACATTTAATGCACAGCCGGCTCTTATGGCGTCAAGTATTGCGGTGGTAAAGGTATTGGAAAATGACTTTGGTGTTAAACTGGCGGATGTTGCCGATTATTTAGCAGGCCATTCGCTTGGTGAATATTCGGCACTTGCGGCGGCAGGCACATTAAATCTTTCTGACACGGCGCGGCTTCTTAAACTGCGAGGGGAAGCCATGCAACGGGCCGTTCCAGTCGGTGTTGGGGCCATGGCGGCTATTATGGGGGCGGATTTTTCCGTGATTGAGGAAATAGCTGCCGAAGCAGGGCAAGGTGAAGTGTGTACAGCCGCCAATGACAATGCAGACGGTCAGGTTGTGATCAGCGGCCATAAAGGGGCCGTTGAACGGGCGATGGAAATCGCAAAAGAAAGGGGTATAAAACGTGCTATACCACTTCCCGTGAGCGCACCTTTTCATTGTCCGCTTATGCAACCGGCTGCGGATGAAATGGCAGCGGCGCTTGCTGATGCAACATTCAGTGCGCCTTATGTTCCGGTTATCACCAATGTAAGTGCCACACCGGAAAGTGATCCGGCACGTCTTCGTGAATTGCTGGTTGAACAAATAACAGGACGTGTGCGTTGGCGGGAATCAGTACTTAAAATGGGTGAGCTTGGTGTTACCGAACTTATCGAGCTTGGTACAGGTAAAGTTTTAAGCGGGCTTGTTCGCCGGATTAATCCGGAAATTACAGGAAAATCCGTTCAAACCATGGGTGATATTGAAGCATTGGCAGAAGAACTGAAATAAAAGGAAAAAATATATGTTTGATTTATCAGGAAAATGTGCGCTGGTAACGGGTGCTTCGGGGGGGCTGGGAAGTGCAATTGCAAGAACTCTGTATAACGCGGGAGCCAAAGTGGCACTTTCCGGTACACGGGAAGAACCGCTTAAAAAGCTTGCAGCTGAACTGGGTGACAGGGCATTTGTAACGCCAGCCAATCTATCCGATCCTGAAAGCGTAGCAGCACTTCCCAAGGCAGCCACGGACGCCATGGGCGGCATTGATATTCTGGTCAATAACGCGGGTATTACCCGTGATAATATATCCATGCGCCTTAAGGACGAAGACTGGGATGATGTGATGCAGGTAAATCTGAAGGCTGCCTTTAAGTTAACGCAAGGCGTAATGCGCGGGATGATGAAAAATCGTTCGGGCCGTATTATTAATATCACTTCCATTGTTGGGGTGACGGGTAATCCCGGGCAGGTGAATTATGCAGCATCCAAGGCAGGTATGATCGGAATGTCAAAAAGCTTTGCACATGAACTTGCATCGCGTAATATAACTGTCAATTGTATTGCGCCCGGGTTTATTGAAAGCCCGATGACGGATGAACTTACTGAAGATCAGAAGTCATCCTTACTGGCAAATGTGCCTGCGGGCAGGCTCGGACGCGGTGAAGAGGTAGCTGCAGGTGTTTTATATCTTGCCAGTGATGAAGCAGAATATGTAACGGGGCAGACTTTACATATAAATGGTGGTATGGCGATGATTTAGGGCTTTGCATTTTACATTTAATTGTGTTAGGAAGCCCCAATCTCGCATTATTTGAGTTATTAAAATGTTTAACAAAGGCTTTGATGGAAGCCATAATTTAAGGAATATGATATGAGCAATGTAGCTGAGCGCGTAAAAAATATCGTTGTAGAACACCTTGGTGTTGAAGAAGATAAAGTCACCGACGGTGCAAGCTTTATCGACGATCTTGGCGCGGATAGTCTTGATACAGTTGAACTCGTGATGGCCTTTGAAGAAGAATTCGGTTGCGAAATTCCTGATGACGCAGCAGAAAAAATTCTTACTGTACAAGATGCTATCGCATTCATCGAAGCTAATGGCTAATTACAGAGCATTGCTCTGATAAAGTTTAAGACCGCGAATCGTTTTATCTATGAATTTTAGATAAAATGATGTTCGCGGTCTTGTTATGTCTGCCGAATTTGGGTAGCATCAGCATCCGTAAATTAAAAAATGAAGGTTTATAGAATGAGACGAGTTGTTATAACCGGACTTGGACTTGTAACACCGCTTGCTTCGGGGCTTGAAGAATCATGGAAGCGTCTGATTGCAGGTAAAAGCGGTGCAGGGCCGATAACCAGATTCGATTCCGAAGGGCTAACCGCACAGGTGGCGTGTGAAGTCCCACTTGGTGATGGATCAGATGGCACATTTAATCCAGATGACTGGATGGCTCCCAAAGACCGCAGACGTGTAGACGATTTTATCCTTTATGGTATTGCCGCAGCTGATATGGCCCTTGAAGATAGTGGCTATAAAGCAGAAACAGAAGAACAGCAGTGGCGTACTGGCGCGCTTATTGGTGCAGGTATCGGCGGACTTCCCGGCATTCAGGATGAAAGCATCAATATGAATGAACGTGGTGTTCGCCGTGTGAGCCCACATTTTATCCCGCGATGTCTTATTAACCTCGTATCGGGAAATGTTTCTATTAAACACGGCCTTAAAGGGCCTAACCATGCGGTCGTAACAGCTTGTGCAACAGGCACGCACGCGATTGGTGATGCGGCGCGCCTTATAGCGCTCGATGATGCGGATGTGATGGTGGCTGGCGGTGCCGAAGCCGCCATATGTCGTGTTGGTGTGGCCGGATTTAACCAGGCGAAAGCACTTAGTACTCATTTTAATGATACGCCTGAACGTGCATCACGCCCTTATGATCGTGATCGTGATGGTTTTGTGATCGGCGAGGGTGCCGGAATGGTCATCCTTGAAGAATATGAACATGCCAAAAAACGCGGTGCAAAAATTTACGGTGAAGTTGTCGGTTACGGCCTTAGCGGAGATGCGTATCACGTTACGGCCCCATCACCGGATGGCAGCGGCGGATACCGTGCGATGCAGGCGGCACTTAAACGTGCGGAAATGGATCCCTGCGAAATTGGTTATGTAAATGCGCATGGAACATCAACACCACTTGGTGACGAAATTGAATTTAATGCTGTGAAAAAATTATTTGGAAATGCGGCAAGTTCTATAGCTATGTCATCAACCAAGTCGGCAATAGGGCATTTACTTGGTGCGGCTGGTGCGGTGGAAGCAATATTCTCGGTTCTTGCCATGAACCGTGGGGAATTGCCGCCAACACTTAATCTTGATAACCCATCAGATGGTATTGAAGGCATCAACCTTGTCCCACATGAAGCACAGCAAAAAAGCGGTATTAATGCCGTTCTTTCAAACAGCTTCGGTTTTGGCGGGACAAACGCATCCATTATTATCAAGCGGGTGTGATGGGCGGCATCAGGAAATACATACTTTTATTATTAGCTGGCAGCGTCATTTTTATGGCGCTGTTTGCGTATCTGGCCTACCGTGCGTTTCATTTACCTAATGAAGTGGATCGCGAAACAGTTTTTCTGGTACCCGGCGGGCAGGGGCTTATAAGAACAGCCAGACTTCTTGAGGAAGGAGGGCTGATTACCAACCGGGACATATTTAAATTTGGCGTAATGATGAAAGGTCAGGAAAGAAACCTGAAAGCCGGCGAATATTTAATACCAGCAACGCAGTCCATGAATGACATTATGGAAATTCTGGTTAAAGGCGATGTAATTCAGCATAGCGTAACAATACCCGAAGGTTGGACAAGCTATCAGATTGTGGAATATTTAAACGAACTTTTTCGACTCTCTGGTGATATTGAAACACTTCCTGCCGAAGGAAGTCTGCTTCCTGAAACCTATAACTACACATTGGGAACAAGTCGTCACGACCTCATAAGACGCATGCAGGCTGATCACGATACATTGGTTATGAGATTATGGAATAATCGGCAGCCTGATTTGCCGGTTCATTCAGTCGAAGAAGCCGTCATTCTTGCATCAATTGTCGAAAAAGAAACAGGGCTTGCGGAGGAACGTCCTCATGTTGCGGGTGTTTTTGTTAACCGTCTTCGTCGCGGAATGAGATTACAATCTGACCCGACCATCATTTATGGGATCACGCATAAAGGGTTTCTTGATCGCGGGCTTCGTCGCAGTGAAATTAATGATCCGGAAAATCCATATAATACTTATCAGATTGACGGACTGCCCCCAACACCAATTGCCAATCCGGGAAAGGCATCTCTTGAAGCAGTCTTAAATCCTATGCAAACAGATGATCTTTATTTTGTGGCGGATGGTACTGGAGGGCATGTTTTTGCCAAAACACTAGCAGAACATCAACGCAATGTTGCGAATTGGCGCCGGATTGAAGCCAGCCGGAAGTAGTTTTTATAACATGGCTATGGATTTGTTTATTGACAAATTAGGACAATTGTCCTAATTGTGATTAATGACTAAATTTTCAACAAGAGAAAAAATTGTAAAAGCAGCAGATCAGCTGTTTTATGAAAACGGATTTGATCATACATCATTTGCTGATGTGGCAAATGGAGTGGGCA
>JAUILB010000103.1 GCA_030432815.1 Alphaproteobacteria bacterium
GGACACGGTAAAATGGTCAGAAGATATTCTGGGTGTGCCGGTGATTGATCATTGGTGGCAAACGGAAACGGCTTGGTCTATATGTGCCAATTTTATGGGTATTGAACATTTACCTGTTAAATATGGGAGCCCAAGCAAGCCATCCCCGGGGTTTGATGTGCGAATATTAAGTGACGAAGGTAAGGAAATAGAGCCGGGCATATTGGGCAATATTGTTGTGAAAGAACCACTCCCGCCCGGAGCGATGTTAACGGTATGGCAGGATGACGAACGTTGTATCAACACCTATTTCAAAGAATTTGAAGGGTTTTATTTAACGGGTGACGCCGGTTATAAGGATGAGGACGGTTATTTTTTCATCATGGGCCGTACCGATGACGTGATTAATGTTGCGGGACACCGGCTTTCGACAGGTGCGATGGAAGAAGTCCTTGCAACATTGCCCGAGGTAGCGGAATGTGCAGTTGTTGGCGTCGCTGATGAGCTTAAGGGACAGCAGCCATATGGTTTTCTGGTGCTTAAAAGCGGTTGTGAGCGAGCGAATGAAGACATTATTTGCGACGCCATCGCCCGTATCAGAAATGAAATTGGTGCAGTTGCCAGTTTTAAAAATGCAGTGATTGTAAAACGTCTTCCCAAAACGCGGTCAGGTAAAATTTTAAGACGGGTTATGGCCAGCATTGCGGAAAAAACGCCTTATACTGTCCCCGCAACACTGGATGATCCAGATATTCTTGATGAAATTGAGCAGGCTTTATTTCCCTAAAATATCATCAAGGGCAGCTATAAGCCTGTCCACTTCTTCAAGTGTATTATAATGGGTAAGTGATACACGCACGGCACCGTTATCTTTGGTAATACCCAGAGCATCCCCTAACCTGCGTGCATGAAAATCGCCAAAACGGATAGCAATTTTATATTTATCCATATCCAGGCATATTTTTTCGGGATCCTGCCCCTGCACTGTAAATGCGATGGTGGGAACACGTCTGGGATCGCGTCCATCTCTGATACCAAGTATTGTGCAGTCATTTCTTTTTCTAAGATAGGAAAGAAGCCGTTCACCGATGGCGGCTTCCTGTGCTTCTATATCCTTAAAGGCAGCTTCAATTTTTTTCCGCCTTGATCCTGTTTCCCCAGCCTGTTCACCTAATGACGCAAGGTAATCAACAATGGCACCAGAGCCATATGAAAGCTCATAATTAGCATTACCGGGTTCCATTTTTGCCGGGATTTTGTCTCGCCCGTAAAAATAATGATAAAGGTTGTCCAGTTCTTTCATATGATCATAGCGGCAGTATAAGGCAGCATGATGCGGGCCGTAGGTTTTATAAAGACTTAGCGCGTAAAAATCCACATTCCAGTCCTGAACATCGACCGCGCGGTGTGGTGCGTAAGCAACAGCATCCACACAAATTTTGGCGCCACGATCATGTACAAATGATGCTATTTCTTTGATCGGGTTTATGGTGCCCAGTAAATTTGAAACATGGGTTACGGCAACAAGCCTTGTTTTTTCTGTCATCAATGCATCAAGCGCTTCCAGTTCCAGCTCATATGTTTCCTTGTTCATGGGCCAGAATTTGACGATGACGCCCCTTTCTTCAAGCCATGTCCACGGCCCTATATTGCTTTCGTGGTCGGTAATGGTGACAATGACTTCATCACCTGCCCTGAATTGATTGACCATGGCTTTGGATAAAAACTGTAACAGGATAGTCGTCGATGGGCCAAAAACAATTTCTTCCGGGCGGCTTGCATTAAACAAGGTGGCAATGTCTGCACGGCCTTGCTGAAATGCAGCAAGCGCATCCTGTGAAATCTGATAACTACCGCCAAGCTGGACATTGTTTGAATAATAATATTCGCTGATCCGGTCCACTACGCCTTTCAGTATTTGTGACCCGCCCGCATTATCCATGAATATCCAGTCATTCTTAAGGGCGGGAAATTGTGCCCGTACATAATCCAAATCAAGTGCCACTTTAATATATCCTATAAATTATTTATTTAAATCAATGCTTCAACACGGCTTTTAAAAAGCTTTTTGTTCTTTGTTCCTGTGGATCATCAAATATCTGCTTCGGTGTACCCTGTTCGATGACCTGCCCGTCATCCATGAAAATGACCCTGTCAGCAACCTGCCTTGCAAACCCCATTTCGTGGGTTACCACAATCATGGTAACCCCGCTGGTCGCGAGTACTTTTATTACATCCAATACTTCACCGACCATTTCAGGGTCAAGAGCAGAGGTTGGTTCATCAAATAACAATACCTTTGGTTCCATAGCAAGAGCCCGTGCTATTGCGACCCGCTGTTGCTGACCACCGGAAAGCTGGGACGGGTATTTATTTGCCTGTGTTTCGATCCCTACTTTGGCAAGAAGTGCCCTTGCCGTTTTTTCGGCGGTCTTTTCATCTGTTCCTTTAACCCGCATTGGCGCGAGCATTATATTTTTAAGGATTGTTAGATGAGGGAACAGATTAAAATTCTGAAACACCATTCCAACTTCGGCGCGCACGTCTTTCAGGTTTTTGCCTTTTTGCACCTTAATGCCATCTACGATAATTTCGCCGTCCGGATCATATTGTTCAAGCAGGTTTATACAGCGGATCATGGTTGATTTACCAGAGCCAGACGGTCCGATAACACAAATGACTTCCCCCTCATCTATATTCAGGTTGATCCCGGTCAGTGCTTTAAAACTGCCGTAATGTTTTTCAACATTTTTAAGTTCGATAAGTGTTGCCATTACCTGTCTCCCACTTTGAATTTTACTTCAAGCCGCGATACCCAAAGTACCAGCGGTAGAAGAAACGCAAGATATATAACAGCCGCAGCAATAAGGGGAGTCGGGTTTGCGGCCACGGCCTGTGCCTGTGTCGCCTGTTTAAGCAGATCAGGCATCGCAACAACAGATGCGAGGGCCGTATCTTTGATCACATTGATACAGTTGTTGGTAAGTGGCGGGATAACGATTTTGATTGCCTGCGGCAGGATCACATCTTTCATCATATCGCGGTAATTAAGACCGAGTGCCTGTGATGCTTCAAACTGGCCTTTTGGAATAGCTTCAATCCCTGCGCGGAATATTTCCGCCGTATAAGAGCCAGATACCAGCGTGAGTGTTACAGCGGCAGCGTAAAAAGGCGAAAGGCTTATCCCCACAAAAGGGAGGGCATAAAAAATAATGATAAGCAGTACAAGAAGCGGAATGGAACGGAATATGTCAATATAAACCTTGGCAATGATCTGAAAAGGAAGAAGCGCATAAAGCCGGACCAGAGCAACACCTAATCCAACGATAAGACCTGCGACAATCGCAAGGATGCCTAGTTGGATGGTTGTACCCAACCCGGCAATCAACATGGGGTATGTTTGCATGAAAACATCCATATTCAGGAACGTTTCCACAAAATTTGATGCAAGCTCCACATCGGGCATTGGCATTGACCTGACTTCAACGGTTGATGTGTTGTCTTCCGCAGGTATACCAAACCATTTTGTATGTAGACCGTTAACAAAGCCTTCTTGTTTTAATGTGCTGATGACGGTATTCACATCAATGACAAGCGGGGCATTTTTTCCCATCATCAATGCATAACGCCCCCCTGTCGGGATGCGTTCAACGACTGCAAGGTTTGGTTTATCCCGGGTGTAATAAAGAAGAGCTGGAATGTCGCTGATATATCCTTTTACCCGCCCAATAACCACGTCAAGCATGGCGGGGGCCAATCCTTCGTAGCGCCGAATTTCAGAGAAGCCGTATTTTTCCATATTCTCTGTCGCCCATATATCGCCCGTTGATCCGGTATCAACGGCAACAATTTGTCCTCTTAGATCATCAAGACTTTCGATACCGCTGCCGATCACAGTTGTAAGTGACTGATCACTGTCATAATAAGGCTGAGTGAAGGAAACTGATTCGAGACGCCTGTCTGTAATGCCTATGGAGGAAATTGCAATATCGATACGGCCTGATTGAACAGCCGAAAAAAGACCGTTAAAAGGAATATTGACGATTTCAACGTCACGACCAAGACGTTGGCCTATTTCATTCACAAGGTCAATTTCAAAACCGATAAAGCTGCCATCTGTATCCTGAAATTCCCAGGGAACATTTCCGATGTTTGCGCCGACCAGAATTGCGCCTTCCCTTTCCTGCGCCGGTGAAAAAACAGGCAGAAACACTAATGCCAATATAAAACATATGAGATTTTTTTTAAGCAATAGCCGCTATCCTGCTTTCAAGGCGGGAAAGAAGCCTATCCAGATCCGCCATGTCATCAGAAGACATGACCGGTCCCGGTTCACGTACTTTTGCTGATTTTATCGCACCACGGCGCATAAGCGTTTCCTTTCGTACCGCGAGCCCGTACCCGGGTTGCTGTTCGTGTTTTACCAGTGGGAGATAGAGATCAAACAAATCTTCCGCACCGTCGATGTCGCCACCCGAGAATTTATTACAAACGCCCACCAGCATTTCAGGATAGGCAAAACCGGTCATAGCCCCGTCAGCACCGCGGGCCAGTTCCTGCGGCAGGTAAAGACCACCATTCCCGCAAAGGATACTTATCCTGCGAAGCCCTTCTGCTTCTGATCTACGGCGCAGTTCTGATATTTTATTTAATCCCGGCCAGTCTTCATGTTTCAGCATGACCATTTGCGGGACTTCGCGGATAATGTTCATCAGACAGTCAACAGACACAGGAGCATTTGTGACAAGCGGAAAGTCCTGATATATCATCGGGACAGATGAACCAAGAGCGCGATCAACGTCGGTAAAATAATTAAAAATTTTCTGATCATTATCAAGATCACTATAGGGGGCAATCATTACACCCGCGGCACCGGCATCCATTGCTGAATGGGATAATGAAACCAGTGCATTCATATTTTTATTACTGACACCAACAACGATGGGAACTCTGCCAGCAACACGGTTAATAACCCGGTTCATGAAGGCTTGTGATTCTTCCTGGGTTAATTTTTGCGCTTCTCCCATCATGCCGAGGATTGTGATGCCGCTTACACCTTTTTCCAGATAAAAGTCGGTTAAACTGTCTGTACTATCCATATCGATTGAGCTGTCATCCTTAAAAGGGGTTGCCGAAATAATATAAACGCCGGTCGCTTTTTCATTAAGTTTATTATTCATGACAAATCCTTATAAAAATTCCGCGCCAAAGTTGGTTTTTGGGTTCATTTCCGATGGAAGCTTGCCGAGTGGTTTTGCGGCTTCGGGCCGTTCGCGTTTTAAATATTCGCCGGAACCTTTTTCGACTTTTAACTCGCCATCCTCAATCACAATACGTCCGCGACTGATTACAGTGGTTGGCCAGCCATTAGCGACCATTCCTTCATAGGGGGTATAATCCATATTATCGTGGATGGTTTCTGCTTTGATTTCTACCTGTTTTTCAGTATCCCATATGGCAAGATCAGCATCTGACCCTACGGCGATTGTTCCCTTTTTGGGATAAAGGCCATATGTTTTAGCCGCGTTGGTCGCTGTAACTTCGACAAAGCGGTGGATATCCATGCGGCCTGTTTGCACACCTTCTGAAAAAAGAAGCGGCATTCTAATCTCAAGGCCGGGGACACCATTTGCAATTTTATCAAATGTAGGGGTTGGGCCAGCGGCTAGTTTTCCTGTTCCATCGTATCGGTATGGCGCATGATCCGATGAAAAGACGGTGAAGGATCCATCGACCAGGCCGTCCCATATTGCCTCCTGTGAGCTCTTGTCACGGGGGGGTGGACTACAACAAAACATCGCGCCGTCCATGCCATCTTTATCGAGATCATCAATGGTCAGAAATAAATATTGCGGACAGGTTTCACCATATATTTTTAGGCCGCGTTCCTGCGCCCGGCGAATTTCATTGAGGGCAGCTTCAGATGAAACATGGACAACCAGCATTGGTGTATCCAGAAGTTCGGCTAATGAAATGGCACGGTGGGTAGCTTCCTTTTCGGCGATACGGGCATGGGCAATCGCATGATATTTTGGTGCGCCCTTACCCTGATCCAGAAGCTTTTCTGTGATCCATCTGATCACATCATGGTTTTCCGCATGGATCATAACCATGGCCTGTTCACGTCTTGCAGCGGCAAGCACATTCAGAATTTCATAGTCGTCAAGTTTAAGGTCATCATAGGTCATATAGATTTTAAAAGAGGTAATTCCATCCTCGATCATGGCGGGAAGTTCCTGTCCGATGATGGCATCAGAAGCGTCGGAAATGATCAGATGAAAACCATAATCTATTACTGATTTTGGTTTGGCACATGCCATATAATCATCGACAACTTGTCTTAAACTTTGGCCGCGATGCTGTGCAGCAAATGGGATAATTGTGGTGGTGCCTCCGAAGGCTGCCGAGACAGAACCGCTATAAAAATCATCGGCGGTCATTATGCCAGAAGAAGATTTTTGTTCGATATGACAATGTGCGTCAATGCCGCCGGGAAGAATTAACTTTCCGTCGGCATTGATTTCTGAGGTGCCTTTTTCTGCGATCTCCCCAATTGTAACAATTTTGCCACATCTTATGCCAAGATCTTGTTTTAATTTGTTTTTTTCAGTAACTATGGTACCATTTCTGATGATTAAATCGTAGTCCTGCATTTTATAACCTGTTAAATTTCAATTAAGGGAAATGGTTAAATTCAATTAATATTTGTCTTTGGTATTCATTTGGTATACCATTGGTGCACCAATTAATCAAGAGAGCATTTCAGAGGCTTTTTAATGCTAACGCCACATGACCAGAAACAAGAACATGAAAAAGTAAATATAGCTGTATATCAATCACTTGAAGAGACAAGTGACAGTCTTGCTGAACGTGTTTATCACCAGTTAAGTGAAATGATAATGAATGGTGATTTTAATTACGGTGACCCATTACAGGAAAGACGTATTGCGGAAATGATGAATGTGTCACGTACCCCCGTCAGGGAAGCCATCGGCCGACTTGAAGCAGATGGATTCGTGGAACGGAAAGCAGGGCGTGTTATTGTGCGTGAAGTCCGGTTACAGGAATTTGTGGAAATACTTCATGTTAGAAAGTTACTTGAATGTGATGCTGCAAGAGAAGCGGCAAAAAATGTTGATGCGAAAGATTTGCAGCGCGTACGGACTGAGATTGAAAAGTTACTTGAAAATCGTATCACCAGTGCCAAGGAACTCCGTGCCGTGGATGATATGTTCCATAATTTGATTGTCGAAGCATCAAAAAATAAATTGATTGTTGAACTGGTCACGGATCTCAGGCGGCGCACTGCAATGTTTGATCATGACCGTATGCCGACACGATTCCTTCCGGGAAATCGCGAACATCTCGATATTATTGATGCACTGGAAAA
Organism: Alphaproteobacteria bacterium; assembly: GCA_030432815.1. Classification (GTDB taxonomy): domain Bacteria; phylum Pseudomonadota; class Alphaproteobacteria; order Sphingomonadales; family Emcibacteraceae; genus Pseudemcibacter. The sequence goes on from JAUILB010000103.1 coordinate 7,370, forward strand.
GCGGGACGGTACACTCGCGTCAGCCCGCATGGCCCGCCACATTAATAATGTCCATAAAAGTATTTTTGAGAAATGGAATCTTTAAATCATGAATGACAAAGACGTGCCGGACATACTTGTCATTAATGCCAATTCGTCCTGTTCCGTGACGGATAACATGAAAGAAGAATTAGCCGGGCCCACAACAATGCTTAATCTGAAAATAGATTATACAGAGATTGCAGATGCGCCAGCGGCGATTGAAAGTAGCGAAGATGTAATTTTAGCTCATAAACTCACAACTGAATTTGTTAAAAAAACGAAAGCCAGAAGTTACGTCATCGCCTGTTTCTGTGATCCTGGCGTTAAGGAACTTCGCGCCCTTGGTTATGGCAATGTTTTCGGGATTGCTGAAAGCGCAATGCATATGGCGGCAAACTCTGGTGGCAAATTCGGAATTCTGTCCATTTCAGATACGTCAGTGGCCCGCCACAAGGATCAGGTGAAGGATGCGGGCCTGTCAGAAATGCTGGCGGCTGATCTGCCGCTTGATATTGGTGTACTTGAACTGGAACATATGAGCGCAAGACCCAAAATAGAAGAAACGGCAAGCAAACTTGTAAAAGAATATGATGCCAGATCCATCATACTTGGTTGTGCCGGTATGGGCGTGCATAGAAAGTGGCTTCAGGATTTATTAGGTATACCGGTGATTGATCCCTGCTGGGCGGGAGTGGCAATGGCTGCTGCTACGCTGGGGATGTTATAGTCATTCAAACGTATAAAATTAAAAATTTAAAAGACAGGAGTAATAAATGGATTTAGGAATTAAGGGACGCAAGGCTATCATATGTGCATCGTCAAAAGGGCTGGGGAAAGCCTGTGCGATGACATTAGCGGAGGATGGTGTCCATGTATTTATCAATGGCCGCAACGCGGAAAAGCTTGAAGAAACAGCAAAGGAAATTCGCGAAAAAACGGGGGCTGAAGTTACAGCGGTGGCATGTGATGTAACCACACCGGAAGGACGTGCAAAAATTCTTGCGGCATGCCCGGATCCGGATATCCTGATCAACAATGCCGGCGGGCCGCCAACAGGAAACTTCCGTGATTGGGATAGGGATACATGGATCAAGGCGCTTGATTCAAACATGCTGACCCAGATTGAATTGATCAAGGCCGTGGTTGACGGAATGATCGATCGCAAATTTGGCCGCATCGTCAACATAACATCGGGCGCTGTTAAGGCACCGATTAATGTACTTGGTCTTTCCAATGGAGCCCGTGCGGGTCTTACAGGATTTGTGGCGGGTGTTTCGCGCACAACTGTCAAAGATAATGTGACCATTAATAATCTACTGCCCGGACCGTTTGAAACGGACCGCATCGCAGAAGTAATTGCCGGTGAAGCAAAGGCAAAAGGTATAAG
>JAUILB010000104.1 GCA_030432815.1 Alphaproteobacteria bacterium
ATCCAGAAAAATATTATATAAAGGGGAATAACAATAATATTCAGCACCACAACAAGCAACGCAATCCTGCTGGCAAGAAAGGCAAGCTTTGGGATACCAAGTCTTTTACTTGCTTTATTATACGGATAAAAACGGTCTTCGACGCTATCGATTATATCATCAAGATAAATTGACACAAAAATTGTCGAAATTGGCGCAAAGAAGAAAAAAAGAATAACAAAAAAAGCAATATCGACTGTGTAACCCATTATCCAGTTTACAAAGTCTTCCCACCACTCCCAGTCGGACTGATAGCCCGGAACTTCCTTCATGATTTCATTTGCAGCAAGATAGGCAATTATTATAGCACCTACTGTGGTTGCCAGCCCAAGAAAAAAAACTTTAAGAAAAGCGCGATCAAAAATCTGTTGGCCTGTGCGTTCAATTGCCGTGACTAATTTGCTCACGTTCGTCAATCCTAACTAATTTCTCTACGCCCTTGCTAAAATATATGGCAGGCTTGCCGAAAAAGGCAAGAAATAATCGAAGTTTACTTATTTCTGATTTTTCATTATCTAATGTAATGATTATCAGTTAAATCAGGAAAAATTATGACCCCTAAATATGATGTACTTGGCATTGGAAATGCAATTGTGGATGTGCTTACCAATGTTGATGACAATTTTTTAAATTCAGAAAAACTCATCAAAGGAAGTATGCAACTTGTTAGTGAACAGGAAGCACATGCTATCTATAACAAACTTGGTCAATGCATTGAGTGCTCAGGTGGTTCCGCCGGAAATACAATAGCCGGGCTTGCGTCGATGGGAATTAATACCGCCTATATCGGTAAAGTGCATGATGACCAGCTTGGGAATGTTTTTCGCCACGATATAAACGCACTTGGGGCAAAATTTAAAACGGCACCTGCTACGAGTGGCCCTGCAACCGCACATTGCCTGGTGCTTGTAACACCGGATGCCGAAAGAACCATGTGCACCTATCTCGGCGCTTGTGTAAATTTGACAGTGAATGATATTGATGAAGAAACTGTGCGCGCCTCAAAAATCACATATCTGGAAGGATACCTCTGGGATCCCGAAACGGCAAAAGCAGCATTCCGCAAAGCCATTAAAATTGCCCATAATGCCGGAAACAAAGTATCATTAACTCTTTCTGATCCTTTCTGCGTTGATCGTCATCGCAGTGAATTTTTAAATTTGGTTAGAAATGATGTTGATATTCTTTTTGCCAATGAAGATGAAATTAAAATGCTTTATGGAACCGATGATTTAAATGAAGCAGTAATGCAGGCTCAAAAAGATTGCGATGTTACCGCTATTACGTGCGGCGCAAAAGGATGTATTGTAACGGATAAAAACGAAATCGGTCATGTTCAGGGGCGAACAGTCAAAAACCTGGTCGATACAACAGGTGCCGGCGACCTTTTTGCGGCAGGGTTCTTATATGGTATTTCTAAAGGTAAATCACTTGGTGAATGCGGTGCCATTGGAAATCTTGTAGCAGGCGAAGTCATTACACATATGGGGGCAAGGCCGGATATCGACTTAAAGAAATTTGTTAAGGAAAACTCCTAACGACTGAGCATTGGACCCAGTTTTCTTCCACTTAATATATGAAAATGAAGATGGGGCACCTCCTGATGCGCGTTTGATCCCGTATTGGCGATAAGGCGGTAGCCGTCTTTTTCCAAACCAAGCGATCTTGCTGTTTCACCAACAGCCCGGAAAAAGCCTGTGATTTCTTCTGGTGATGCCGCCACACTGAAATCAGCCATGCTGACATATTCACCTTTCGGGATCACAAGCACGTGAATCGGTGCCTGTGCATTAATATCGTTAAAGGAAAGGGCAAATTCATCTTCATAAACCTTTTCACAGGGAATTTCACCGCGTAAAATCATTGCGAAAACATTATTCTGATCATAAGCCATCGATAAATTCCCCTCTTGCTTTTTTCTCTTCAATTCCCGAAACACCTTCACGGCGGCAAAGTTCATCAAATATATCTTCCGGTTTTAATCCCATATCGGACCATAGGATCATCATATGAAACAGAAGATCAGCGGACTCGGAAACAACCTCCACCTTATCGTTATGGGCTGCGGCAATACAAAGCTCGACAGCTTCTTCACCTACTTTCTGGGTTATTTTCTTATGGCCCTTTGAAAAAAGAGACGCCACATAGCTATTATCCGGTGCATCATTTTTACGGCTTTCAATCACCTTCTCGAGACTTTTTAAAATATCCTGTTTCTCAGTCATATTAAATCCTTACCTCAATTCCAGCGTCCGCCATATATCGTTTGCATTCTTCTATACTATATTCACCAAAATGAAAAATGGATGCTGCAAGTACAGCCGTCGCATGACCATCCCTGATCCCTTCCACCATATGTTCCAGTGTTCCGACACCTCCGGACGCAATCACGGGTATAGACACACTGTCAGCAATAGCACGCGTCAGGTCAATATTAAAACCGCTTTTGGTGCCGTCCCGATCCATGGATGTCAGCAATATTTCGCCGGCACCGTATTCCGCGACTGTTTTGGCATATTCAACGGCATCTATACCTGTAGGTTCGCGGCCGCCGTGGGTAAAGACTTCATATTTATCCGGTCCAACCGATTTGGCATCAATCGCAACAACGATACATTGCGAGCCAAATTTTTCAGCAAGTTCCCGAACAAGTTCCGGGCGTTTTACTGCCGCTGTCATAACGGAAACCTTGTCTGCCCCCGCAAGCAGAAGTTTTCTAACATCGTCTTCATCACGAACACCACCACCAACCGTTAGCGGCATAAAACATTGTTCTGCCGTCTGACGAACAACATCCAAAATAATATCACGGTTATCACTTGATGCCGTGATATCCAGAAAACAAAGCTCATCAGCCCCTGCCGCATCATAAATTTTTGCCTGTTCCACCGGATCACCGGCATCTCGAAGGCCAACGAAATTGACCCCTTTGACCACACGGCCATCTTTTACATCAAGGCAGGGTATGATCCGCGCCTTCAGCATGACATGTTCCCCCGCAAAAAGGTTAAAGCTTCTTTTATATCAAGACTGCCATCATAAAGGGCACGTCCGGATATCGCGCCCTCGATTGTACCTGTTGCAGTTTCAGCCGCCTGTTTCAAAATTTTTAAATCGTTAATTGATGCAACACCACCAGACGCAATAACAGGAATTGATAAAGCATTGGCAAGGTCAATCGTGCCTTGAACATTAAGCCCTTCCATTGTGCCATCACGGTCAATGTCCGTATAAATAATGCTTGTTACACCTACATCTTCAAATTTTTTGCCCAGTTCCACCGCCGATATGTCGGATGTTTCCGCCCATCCTTCAACAGCAACCATGCCATCTCGTGCATCAATACCCACCGCCACCTTGCCGGGGAATTCTTTGGCGGCTTCGATAACAATGGATGGGTTACGCAGGGCTATGGTGCCAAGGATCACACGTCTGATGCCTTTTTCGATCCAATTTGCAATTGTTGCAACATCTCGAATTCCGCCCCCAAGCTGCACTGGTATTTTCACATTCGAAAGAATACTGTCTACAGCTTCGCCATTCACTGGATGACCGGCAAAAGCACCATTAAGATCCACAAGATGCAGCCAGTCACAACCAGCCTCTTCAAATTGCCTGGCCTGGTTACCCGGATTATCATTAAAAACGGTGGCCTGCTCCATTTCACCTTTATAAAGGCGTACGCAATTACCGTCCTTCAAATCAATGGCTGGAAATAAAATCATCGTTAGTCCAAATTCTTAGAATAATAATACCCGGGAACAAAGACGTCATTGATACGGGCATAGCGTTCCTTAATACCCCAACGGTCCATTCCAATCCATTCGCATATGGCAATTGCCGCATGCTGATCAGACGCCATATGACATTCCAGCGTACGGCATCCCTTTTCGCGTGCAACATCTTCCGCTTTTTGCAGCATGGCTTTCGCAAGGTTATGACCACGGGCCCAGGGTGCCAGGAAAAAGGTTTCAATACTGCCACGGAAAGCACCCGCTTCATTATTTTTTGGCGGCTGCACAAGCTGACAACATCCCGCTATCTGCCCGTCCATTCTCGCGATGATCAGTGTGCGTTCCGGAATTATAAAAACACCCTTCCAGAAACTTTCCAGTGTTTTTTCCGGCGGGGGCGTAAGCCAGTTAAACCCTTCATGGGCAAGAATTGCGACACGCGTGGTTTCACAAAGCTCCAATATATCAACATTATCCAGCGTTGTGACTTCGTCTACACTTAATCGTGGCCCTGTTTTTTCTTTTTTCTGTTCGCTCATTTTATGGTGACCATTTCAAGAAGTTTCCAATCAGCCTAAGTCCGACGGCCTGACTTTTTTCCGGATGAAATTGAGTTCCGACAATATTATCACGCCCAACAATTGCATTAATATATCCACCGTAATCCACATGCGCCAAACTGTTTTTATTATCATTTGTTTTAAAATGATAACTGTGCACAAAGTAAACGTGGTCGCCGGTTTTTATTCCTTCAAGCACCGGATGGGTAGACTGCTCAATAATCAGATCATTCCACCCCATATGCGGAACTTTTAATTCAGCGGCACGAATTTCTTCTACACTTCCACCAATCCAGCCCAGTCCTTTGGTAATACCGTGTTCTAATCCTTTATCAGCAAGCAACTGCATACCCACACAAATACCCAAAAATGGTGTGCCGTTTTTAAGAACTTTTTCTTCCAGCGCGTCCCTCATCCCATCAAGTGCGCAAAGACCGTTCATACAATCCGCAAACGCACCAACACCTGGCAGTATAATCCGATCAGCCGTAATGACATCTTCAGGTTTTGACGTGACAAGCACTTCCATATCAAGCCCCTCTGCGGCACGCGCCGTAGACTTTTCCGCCGAACGCAGATTACCTGAACCATAATCAATTATGACAGTTTTCATTTTTTAAAGCCTAGTCAGACTTGTCACCAAGCATGCCTTTAGTTGATGGAATGGCATCCGATTTACGGGGATCAATTTCGATTGCCTGACGCATCGCACGGGCAAGTGCTTTGTAGCTGCTTTCGATAATATGATGATTGTTTTCACCATACATATTCTCCACATGTAGTGTCATCCCTGCACCATGTGCAAAAGCACGAAACCATTCAAGGAAAAGTTCCGTATCCATTTCACCCAGTTTGTCCCGGGTGAAATTCACGTTAAAAACAATAAATGGCCGGCCGGAAATATCAACCGAGCATCTTGTGCATGTTTCATCCATCGGGATAATTGCATTTCCATAACGTGTAATGCCGCGAAGATCACCAAGCGCATCGGCCACTGCCTGCCCTATCACGATACCAACATCTTCCGTTGTATGGTGAAAATCGATATGTGTATCCCCCTTTGCCCTTAATGTAATATCTATCAAACTATGACGGGATAATTGTTCCATCATATGGTCAAGAAACCCGATGCCGGTATCCACGTCATATACGCCTGTGCCATCCAGATTTACTGTGACAGAAACGGATGTTTCCTTGGTTGTGCGCTCTACTGTTGCTGTGCGCATTTATGCCTCCTTAACTGGAACTTTATCGATTTTGCATGACATATAGCAGTACTTTAGTACAAGTGCCAGCTTTTGGCGCATATAAGGTCAATTTTTTACTAAAAAACAATATGCCCCTTGACCAGAACCAAAAAATTCCCCATTTGTTATTTCATGCGATTTAATAAAATGGACAATTGATATATGACTGATCAACCAAGAGGATGGCGCGGCACAACAATCTTAAGCGTTCGCAAAGGCGACAAAGTGGTCGTCGTTGGAGACGGGCAAGTCTCTCTCGGCAACACGGTAATCAAAGCAAACGCAAAAAAAGTTCGCCGTATAGGTGATGGAAATGTGATTGCCGGATTTGCCGGATCAACTGCTGACGCATTTGCGCTTTTTGAAAGGCTTGAAGAAAAGCTGGAACGCTTTAACGGCCAGCTTACCCGCGCCTGTGTTGAAATGGCCAAGGATTGGCGAACTGATCGTTATTTGCGCCGTCTCGAAGCCATGATGGCGGTTGTTGACAAGGATGTTTCCCTCATACTTACGGGCACAGGTGATGTGCTTGAACCTGCTGATGGTCTTATCGCTATTGGATCCGGTGGGAATTTCGCCCTTGCCGCTGCAAAAGCGCTTATAGATCAGCCATTGGACGCAGAAGAAATTGGCAGACGCGCCCTTGGTATTGCCGCTGAAATATGCGTTTATACAAATGATAATCTTACCGTAGAAACATTAGACACTAAGTAGTATTGGAGTTTTTTAATGACTTCTTTTTCACCACGTGAAATCGTATCTGAACTTGATCGTTATATTATCGGACAAAAACCGGCCAAACGTGCTGTGGCGATTGCCCTGCGTAACCGTTGGCGCCGTCAACAGTTAACAGGCGAAATGAAGGAAGAAGTACTTCCAAAAAATATTCTTATGATTGGCCCAACGGGTGTCGGTAAAACCGAAATTTCAAGACGTCTTGCGAAACTTGCAAATGCACCATTTGTAAAGGTGGAAGCCACTAAATTTACAGAAGTTGGTTATGTAGGTCGCGACGTGGAGCAAATTATCAGGGATCTTATGGAAATTTCCATTAGTCTTGTCCGTGAAAGAAAGAAAATAAGCGTGGTCAGCAAAGCAGAGCTTTCCGCCGAAGAACGTGTATTGGATGCATTGGTAGGTGAAACCGCATCTGATGAGACACGGCAAAAGTTCAGAAAAATGCTACGCGAAGGTGATCTTGATGAAAAAGAAATAGAGGTCGATGTAATCGAACATCAATCGACATCGATGCCATCTTTCGACATCCCCGGCATGCCGGGTGCAAGCATGGGAATGCTTAATCTTGGTGATATCTTTGGCGGCCAGTTCGGCCCCAAGACGGAAAAGAAAAAATTACAAGTGAAGGATGCGCTTGAAACTCTTGCCAATGACGAAAGTGAAAAATTGCTTGATGAAGATGGTATCATTCGCGAAGCAATAGAAAGTACAGAACAAACCGGCATCGTTTTTATCGATGAAATTGATAAAATCGCCGGACGTGCAAACCGTAACAGTGGCGAAGTAAGCCGTGAGGGCGTGCAACGCGATCTGCTGCCGCTGATCGAAGGATGCACAGTATCAACCAAATATGGAAATATTAAAACAGATCATATTCTTTTCATCGCATCCGGTGCTTTTTCTGTAGCAAAACCATCAGATTTACTACCTGAACTTCAGGGGCGTTTGCCAATCCGGGTGGAACTTGATGCCCTGACTGAAGATGATTTCAAACATATTCTGACTGAACCTGATTACAGCCTGATCAAACAATATGTCGCTCTTTTGAAAACTGAGGATATTACCCTTGATTTTACGGATGATGGTATTTCTGAAATCGCAAGAATGTCCGCAAGCATCAATGAAAGTGTGGAAAACATTGGTGCCCGCCGTCTTCATACTGTGCTGGAAAGAATTCTTGATGAAATCAGCTTTGAAGCTACGGATATGAAAGCCAGTAAAGTCAAAATCGACTCCAAATATATCAAGGAACATATTGGTGACCTTGCGGATACATCGGATCTTTCCAAATTTATTCTGTAAGTTTTAAAACTGAATTGATACTTTCAATGCTGAGTGTAATTTGATGACTATCGCAAATATGATTGAAATCTTATAGAGTAAATATTACAAACTAATTTAATAATTGCTGAGCCTAAAAAATGTCCAAAGCAAATGTAAAAGCCTTCTTTGATGAAGTAACCTTTACTCTGACATATGTGGTTTCTGACCCAGTAACGAACAAATGTGCAATCATTGACAGTGTGCTGGACTATGACCCGGATAGTGGCCGAACATCAACAGCATCAGCGGATATGGTAGTTGATTATGTAAATGCCCATAATCTTAAATGCGAATGGATACTTGAAACACACGTCCATGCGGATCATTTTTCAGGAGCACCTTACCTTAAAGAAAAACTGGGGGGTAAAACCGCAATCGGTGAAAATGTCTCATTGGTTCAGAAAACCTTTGCACCAATTTTTAATGCTGAAAAAACTTTTGCAAAAGATGGTCGACAGTTTGATCATTTATTTTCCGATGGCGATACATTTCATATTGGTGAGATTGAAGCAAACGTTATCCATACACCCGGTCATACACCCGCCTGCGTCACATATGTAATTGATGGTAATGGTTTTATCGGCGATACTATGTTTATGCCTGATTTTGGCACCGCGCGTTGCGACTTCCCCGGCGGTAATGCAGCGCAGCTCTACGATTCAATTCAACGTATTCTATCGCTCCCGGATGATACAACATTATATATGTGCCATGATTATGGTCCTGGTGGTCGCGACTATGAATGGGTTACAACGGTCGCCGAACAAAAAGCTGAAAATATTCATTTGGCTGGTAAAAACAGGGAACAATATATCGAAGCACGCACCAAAAGGGATGCTGAGCTAAACTTACCAAAACTTATTGTACCGTCTGTGCAAATAAATATGCGTGCCGGTGAATTTCCACCCGCAGAAGATAACGGTACATCCTATATTAAAATCCCTCTGAACGTGCTTTAGTCGGTTATCGGCACCAGACGCCATGCTGGTCTACATGGCGGAACCAGTCCAGCTCTGTCCAAAAACGGCTAAGTTCGATCGGGGGTACGGGACATTTGTAAAGTCCCTTTTG
>JAUILB010000425.1 GCA_030432815.1 Alphaproteobacteria bacterium
TTTTGTCGTTACGCCCCGTTTTACGTGTGCCATTTTATTGCTCCATTAACCGTAAGGCATAAATTTCTTCACAACGCGTGCGTCCTGATCACTAAGGATCGTTGTGCCGCGCTGATCGCGAATTTGCTTGTTTGTTCGTTTAATCATGCCGTGTCGTTTTCCGGCTTGTGCAGAACGCACCTTGCCAGAGGCGGTGAGTTTGAAGCGTTTTTTGGCGCCACTTTTCGTTTTTAATTTGGGCATTTAGCTTTCCTTCTAATTAATTCGTGGGATAAACCCAACAGCTTTTGCAGCGGATAGGCATGCCCTACCAGGCCGTACCGCTCTTCGAGGATCGGTGTATAGCTTGGTTTTTAAAGGATTGCAAGTGCTTTTGCACTTGGTTACATCTTATCCATTTTTAAATGATTTTTTACTTAAAGTTGACATATTCGTCACCCACTTTAACTATATTCAAAAATAATAAAGATGTGAAAGAATCAATTCATGATCAGTAGTATGTATATCCCGGTAAAACGCTGTGTATTTTATTTGCTCATAATATTTGCGGTTAGCGTACCTGCAAAAGCGCAGGACGACCTTAATGCAAAACCGGCGATATGGCGTTTGGACCGTGGGGACGCCAGTTTATATTTACTTGGGTCCGTTCATTTGTTGCCGGATAATATCAACTGGTATGGTGGTTCAATCGAACAGATTGTCAATGATGCTGATGAGGTGGTATTTGAAGTCCATCTTACCCCAGAAAAGGAATCCCGAAGCACGCAGATTGTCCTGGCGAATGGCATATTTCAAAATGGCGATACATTAAACAATCACCTTGAACCGGAAGAATATGAAACACTGATTTCGCTGGCACAATCTTATGGTATTCCCGGGTCTGCTATTTCATCCTTCAAACCGTGGTATGCGTCAATTGTTTTATCAGTTAGTGCGATTGTTAAGCAGGGCTGGAATCCTAATTCCGGCGTTGATAAATCGATCGAAAAAATTGCTGCGGTTCAAAACAAGACAATTTCGGAATTGGAAACAGTGGAATTTCAAATGTCGACGCTTTATGATCATCCGCTTGATGTTCAGGCTGCAATGTTAAAGGATACACTGGTTCAGCTTAAGGATATAAATGCAGTAACCCTTGAAATGGTTGATGCCTGGGCATCCGGTGATGCAGAAAGAATGAATGTGGCGTTTCTGGAACCGATGAAATTGCAGGAAGAAATTTACGAAAAACTGGTGCTTCAACGAAACAGCAACTGGATACCGGTTATCGAAAAACTCTTTGCCAAAGATCAGGTTACATTGGTGGTTGCCGGTGTTGCGCATTTCATCGGGGATGATGGCGTTATCGGAATGCTTGAAGAAAAAGGATATAAAGTAATAAGGGTTCAGTAGGATGGATAATTTCATAAGTTGGGAAGATTTCGAAAAAGTAGAATTAAAGGTAGGTACCGTTATAAAGGCAGAAAAGTTCCCCGAAGCAAGAAAACCGGCCTATAAGGTCTGGGTTGATTTTGGTGAGGAGCTGGGTATAAAAAAATCAAGTGCCCAGATTACGGTGCATTATACACCCGAAGAACTGGTCGGAAAACAGATCGTCGCTGTGGTAAATTTTCCCGCTAAGCAA
>JAUILB010000105.1 GCA_030432815.1 Alphaproteobacteria bacterium
ATTGGTTGAGGCCGCAAATCATATTTCGATACCTTTTTTACCCGGCGTTTCCACAACAAGTGAAGCTATGAAATTAAGCGCTCAGGGCTACCAGTATATGAAATTATTCCCGGCACAGGCCATAAATGGGCTTGCGGTACTTAAATCCATTTATGGGCCGCTTCCTGATCTTAAGTTCTGCCCGACAGGCGGGCTTAACGAAAAACTGGCAAATGAATATCTGAAACTTCCAAATGTAATATGTGTTGGTGGATCATGGATGTGTTCAAAATGAAGTGAAGAATTTAACACTTAATTTTTTGGTAGAATTTAAATAGGAACACAACATAAAAAGGCAGTTTGAAAATGGTGCCGCAGGTGGATTTAGCGCGGACCTTTTAATTTCTTCATTTGTTTTCTGGCTTTTCATGTTTTTACAGCATAAGAAGGGGAATGGGCCTATGCCGTATGTTTTTATCCTGCTAAACCTTTCAATCGGATTAAGCTGTGCAGTGCCAGCATATTTATATGCCCGTGAAAAATAATAAAAAATTATAGTTATGTCATTCTTAAGAGTAGTTCTAAATATATTTAGATTACAGTGTGTCTTTACTTTGATTAGCGCAGCCATTAAATTGAATTTAAGGGTATATAAATTCTAAAGGTATAATTTAATGAGGTCAGCAATACGCTCACTTTGTCGGGTGCTTCATGAGATACAAAAAGAACGTGGTTGCATAATATTATTTTTATGCAGCAACGGTAAACTATATAAAGAAAAGATCACTCAAAGATTTCTTGAAAGCGATTATGCAGTAGAAGAATTAATTTCCCATATCCCTGAATGGGAAAAAAAGGGTGTTTTAAGTGATAAAAGTATAAAAAAAATCATTTTCCTTCTTGATAATGTTACGAAGTTAACATCACAGCGTGAATATATCATTGATCAATCAATTGAAGCGAGTGACGCATTAATTGAATATAGCCATAAAATAATAGGCCCTATTATTGATTTGATGGTTGAGCTGGCATTGAATGATTCCGAAAACAGCTCAAACAGAGTGAGTGCCTTTGCCAATTTTCTGCATCTGAAGGAGCGCATTGGCAGGGAAAGGGTTCTTGGTGCAAGAGGATTAGTGTCTGAAAGTTTTAATAATCCGGAATTTCTTGAAAACTACAGGTTCTTAATTTCTGAACAGAAATCTTACCAAGATACGTTTTTCGCGTTGGCAGCAAAAAGTCAGAAAGAATGTTATGAGCGGCATATGAATGATTATGCGGTTGAAAAAATTGAAAAAATGCATCAGCAGCTTGATCAGAAACAATCAGATCAGGCATATGATATATCACCAATCGACTGGTATGAACTAGTAACCCAGAAAATTATTTTGATGCACCAGGTGGAAATGGATTTGACCGAAACGCTATCAAAAGAAGAAGAACAACAAACTGAGCAAGCGCAGCCATATCGGGATCCAGGTACTATTGAGAAGAAATATAAGGACTTTATTCTGACTTTGCCGTTGTTTAAAGGACTTGAAGAAGATGCTCTGGAAAGGTTGTTACACGATACTTCTGTTAAGGAGTATAATAAGGGAAATCTGTTGTTAATTGAAGGGGAACAACCTAATCGTCTTTACATTATTCTTGAAGGGTGGGTCAAAATATTCAAAGGCAATGCTAGTGGTGACGAGAGTATTTTACAAATGCTTACTAGCGGTGATATGGTTCTTGAATCGGCAGTTTTCCTTAATGCGCTGTATCCTTTGAACGCGCAGGTTACCAAAAAAGCTCTAATTCTTTCGTTACCAGCAACGGTGGTTAGAGAACAAGTTAAAACCAACAACATACTTGCGTTAAATGTTTTAAATGGAATGTCACTGCATTCTCAAATGATGATACAAAATGTGGAAAGTGTACGTTTAAAAAGTGCAACAGAAAGGGTTGGGTGGTTTTTCTTAAAACTCCTGCTTGAACAAGGTCGTGTTCCTGACATGGTTGAACTTCCTTATGACAAATCGCTCATCGCGTCTTATCTTGATATGAAACCTGAAACTTTCTCAAGAACGCTAAAAAAATTTAAGGCCCGGGGATTTGAAATCAGAAAGGATACGGTGATATTACCTGCTGTAAATGCGCTTTGCGGGTTTTGTGATTCTGATCTAGGTGAGATCTGTAAGAGGCATGGAACACCAGACTGCCCGAACCCGGATTGCGAACAAGGACAGGCGGTAAACTTTTAAAGTTTGGCCTATCCCGCACTTTCCAAAATACATCTATCAACAATATCAATATCCTGCGGGAAATATTCATCGAAAATAGTTGCTACCGCGCGGCGGTAATGGCTTCCTTTTTTTGTTAATGAATATGTATCCTTATTCTTTTTTAAAATACCTTCTGCTATGAGCTTGGTAAGTGCAGGTTGTTCCCTGCTGAAATTTTCTGAAAGTCCGTAACGCATTGCAACCGAACGCGGATTAAATTTAGAGAAACACATAAGATCAGAAATTATTTCCCGTCGCATAAGGTCAGTCGCCGACACTTCTAGACCATGTTCGATTGGTAACTCACCGGCTGAAATTTTGGAATAATAGTTACTGAATGATGATGTGTTCTTGGCGAACCCTTCAATAAATGACCCGATTGATGAAATACCCAGACCAATTAAAGAAGTTGCATTATCCGTAGTATAGCCCTGGAAATTTCTTTTTAATGTGCCTTTGTTCTTGGCGTTAGAAAGTTCATCATTTGGCAAAGCAAAATGGTCCAGGCCAATAGCCTTATATCCTTCAGATAATAAAATAGCAGATGCCAATTTAAACATAACCAGTCTTGATTTTGCATTTGGTAAATCTTCAGTACTTATCATTTGCATATGTTTTTTTACCCACGGCACGTGTGCATAGCCAAAAAGAGAAATACGGTCCGGCTTATATCTGGCTGCTTGGGAGATGGTATCTTTAATGGAGGACAAAGTCTGATGGGGAAGTCCATAAATCAGATCAAAATTTATCCTTTTTATGCCGTGATTGTTGAGCCAATCAATACTGTCTCTTATTATTTCTTCTGATTGTATGCGGTTAATGGCTTTCTGAATTTTTGTATCGAAATCCTGAATGCCTATGCTCACGCGGTTAACACCAGAACGGGCGTAGGCTTTAACCTTTTCTTCCGAAAGAGTGCGCGGGTCAATTTCAACTGCAATTTCCGCATCATCGTTGATTGCAAAATTTGCACGTATGGCATTCATTATTTTTTCAAAATCTTCCGGTGTTAAAATGGTTGGCGAGCCGCCACCAAAATGTACATGGCTTACTTCTTGAGTGCTACAATGCTGTGCAACCAGACCAATTTCCTGGATCAGTGCATCCACATATTTTGCAACGATATCATATTTATTTGCCACTTTCATAAAACAACCGCAAAACCAGCATAGTTTACTGCAGTGGGGAATATGAATGTATAAACTAACAGGCTCATTGCTGTTAAGTGATGCAAGCCAACTGATATATTTATCTGCACTAAGTTCTTTAAATTCTAAAGCTGTAGGATAACTGGTATAGCGGGGCAGCCTTTTTATTTTGGTCTGAATATTCATATGCGCTCTTCCCTTTATCAAAAACAATAATGAAGCGTCCATCTTATACGGCTATAAAATGGACGCCTGTTTTGAAAAATTAATGAGCAAAAAGCACAGGCCGTTTCTGGTTACTGATTAGGCTTTTTGTTACGCCGCCAAATATAATTTCCTGTAGACGCTTATGTCCCCACGCACCGGAAACGATCAGGCCGGCATCAAGCCTGTCTGCAGTATCCAGAATACATTTGCTTACAGACGACTGTTTGGGAAGTGTCAAAGCTTCTGCATTTACGCCATGACGCGAAAGATGAATGCAGATATCTGCTTCCGGTACTTCTGTTTTCTCATCATCGGAAATGGTAAGTACTGTTACCTTATTGGCTATTTGTAAAAATGGCAGGGCATCACGTGTTGCCCTTGCACATTCGCGGCTACCGTCCCACGCTACAAGGACATTGTCCAGTTTTAATGGATTACTGTAACTTCTTGGGATTGCTATTACTGGTAGGCCACTTCCAATGATAAAATCATTCACATAGCCTACTACTTCATCAAAGCTCTCGCCTTTTTGACTTGAAATAGTAATATCGGATGCCCGCGAATAAGTATAAAGATCATCAAGAAGGTTACCTTTTTCTGTAACCCAGTCAAATCTTACTCCGGCACTTTTAAGTTTGTTTTCATATTTTTCACGAAGCTTTTCCGCTTCTGCTTCGGCTTCCTTTTGAAATTGACTATATACTTCAATTGAACTGGTAAAATCATGATGGATAGCATGTGTCATATTTTCAAGTGGCGTAAGTATGTGAAGTGCCTGTACATGGGCATCAAATTTATTGGCAAGTTCGATGGCACATTCAATGCGTTCATCAGCGCCATGTTCATGACAAATTGGAACGAGGATTGTTTTAATCATTTTTATTTCCTTAGATATAAATTTTCATTGATTTGTCCTAGATTATATAAAAAGTGATCTGATCGTGTTTGATACAGATCAAGTTTTCATATTATCCTGAATTAATGTGGTTAAGTATAAAAGCATTTTTTGAAATATACTGTCTAGTAAAACCGCTTTTCTTGACACAGATCAATTATAGTTTTCTTGATAATAGTATGGTCTGATTATAAACTATTTGGCGAGAAGGTTGGAATAGGAAATTACAATGGATGACCAAAATTATTTGCCGCATGTCAGCGGTAGTTCGAAGGCTATGGTGATTATGGCGCTGGGTTTAGGCGCTATTTTAATGTTGATTGTTGCCGGACAGACATCAACATCTGCCATGCAAGTGCACGCATTTATAATGATTGCTGCATTTTTAATCGGCATTTTATTAATCGCCAACATGGGGTTTAATACAAACGGCAGGATTGAAGCAGAGAAATCGCCTGCCGGTGTTTATTATAATGATAGAATTATAAAGGTAGGCGTTATCGCTTCTGTTTTTTGGGGAATCGTAGGCTTTCTTGTTGGTGATGTTATTGCCTGGCAGCTTTCATTTCCCGGCCTTAATTTTGATCTTCCCTGGACCAATTTTGGCCGGTTAAGGCCGCTACACACTTCGGCAGTTATTTTTGCTTTTGGTGGTACTGTCTTGCTAACGACTTCATTTTACGCTGTTCAGAGAACCTGTAAGGCCCGCTTGTTTGGTGAGATAGCCCCTTGGTTTGTATTCTGGGGGTATCAGTTATTTATTGTGCTAGCTGCAAGTGGATATGTATTGGGGATTACCCAATCTAAAGAATATGCTGAACCGGAATGGTATGTGGATATATGGCTTACGATTGTATGGGTTGTTTATTTGATTGTATTCCTTGGCACGCTATGGCGGCGCAAAGAACCACATATTTATGTAGCAAACTGGTTTTATCTTGCCTTTATCGTTACGATTGCGATGCTTCATGTGGTTAATAATCTTTCGGTGCCCGTCGCACTGGTTGAAAGCAGAAGTTATTCATTGTTTTCTGGTGTACAAAGTGCGTTGACCCAATGGTGGTACGGCCATAATGCGGTGGGGTTCTTCCTGACAGCCGGCTTCCTTGCGATCATGTATTATTATATGCCAAAGCGTGCTGAAAGGCCGGTTTATTCTTATCGGTTATCAATCGTACATTTCTGGTCATTAATATTTTTATATATCTGGGCTGGGCCTCATCACCTTCATTATACCGCACTTCCTGACTGGGCACAGAATCTGGGTATGACCTTTTCCATTATGTTATGGATGCCATCATGGGGCGGTATGATTAACGGTCTTATGACATTATCCGGGGCGTGGGATAAACTGCGCAGTGATCCTGTCCTTCGTATGATGGTGTGGTCACTTGCCTTTTACGGCATGAGCACATTTGAAGGACCGCTGATGTCTATTAAAGCTGTGAACGGTCTTAGTCACTATACTGACTGGACAATCGGCCATGTACATTCAGGTGCGCTGGGTTGGGTCGGATTTATCAGCTTCTCAGCTCTTTATTGTCTGGTGCCTTGGCTTTGGAAAAAGAAATCACTTTATTCTTTAAAACTTGTGAACTGGCATCTTTGGATATCAACAACAGGCATTGTCCTTTATATCTTTTCCATGTGGGTTGCGGGGGTCGTCAAGGGTCTGATGTGGCGTGCGTATGACAGCCTTGGGTTCCTTGAATATTCATTTGTAGAATCCGTAGTTGTTATGCACTGGCCATATATCTTCCGTGCAATAGGTGGGCTTCTCTATCTGAGCGGTGCATTGATTATGGCGTATAACCTCTGGAAAACTGTAAATGACGGGGTGGAAGAAGAATCCCAAACTACAGCCAATCAGGCTATTGCATAATAAGAGGTGGGTATAAAAATGAAAATCAAACATGAAATATTTGAAAAAAATTCAATGATCCTGCTGATAGCAACATTGGTGGTTGTTTCTATAGGCGGCCTGATCGAAATTGCCCCACTTTTCTATCTGGAAAATACCATTGAAAAAGTACAAGGCATGCGACCCTATACGCCACTTGAGCTTGCGGGACGACATATTTATATCCGTGAAGGCTGCTACGGCTGTCATTCTCAAATGATCCGCTCAACACGCGATGAAGTGGAACGTTACGGTCATTATTCACTTGCGGCAGAAAGCATGTATGACCATCCGTTTCAATGGGGTTCAACCAGAACCGGTCCTGATCTCGCACGTGTTGGCGAAAAATATTCGGATGAATGGCACAGAGAGCATTTGATTGATCCACGTTCTATCGTTCCTGAATCAATCATGCCGGGTTATCCTTTCCTTGCGACCACAGATCTTAAATTCAAAGATATCGGTCGTGATCTAAGGGCAAATCAAATGGTCGGAGTTCCTTATACTGATGATCAGGTCGAAAATGCGTATGCCGATCTTAAGGCGCAGTTGGATGAATTTTCCGATGATTATGACGCTTTTATCGAAAGGTATCCGACAGCCAAAGTACGCGATTATGACGGCAACCCAACGCGGATTACCGAAATGGATGCATTGATCGCTTATATGCAGATGTTGGGTACATTGGTTGATTTTGATCTCTATCAGGCAGATGAATACGAAAGGTAGGAACAGGGAATGGAATTAACATATCAGGATGTATCCGGGTTTGCGCTTAGTTGGGGACTTGTGCTGCTTGTAACGTTATTTGTCAGTGCTTTGGTATATGCCTTTTGGCCTGGAAATAAAAAGAAATTTGATGAAGCGTCTAACAGCTTGTTAGAGGAAGAATAAGATGTCAGAAAAAAAAGAAATTGATGAATTCAGTGGTATCGATACAACCGGTCACGAATGGGACGGTATCAAAGAGTTAAACAATCCTATGCCGCGCTGGTGGCTTTGGACTTATGTTGTCACTGTTATCTGGTCAATCGGTTATTGGGTTGTATATCCTTCATATCCGTTGCTGGATAGCTATATCACCGGCGTTTGGGGTACAACCCAAAGGCAGGTTGTCGCCGAAGATCTGGAAGAAAGCCGAAATGCAAAAGCGGTTTACGCCGAACGACTGTTAAATTCTGACTTGCAGACAATCAGAAGCACACCTGAACTTCTTGATTTTGCGATGGCTGGGGGGAGAACATCGTTCAAGGATAATTGTGCAGGATGCCATGGTTCCGGCGCGCAGGGTTCAGAGGGTTATCCAAACCTGAATGATGATGAATGGCTTTGGGGTGGCACGCTTGATGATATTCATACAACAATTTCTTATGGTATCCGTTCGATACACGAAGATACCCGACTTAACGATATGCCGGCATTTCTGGCAGATGGGCTTCTTACAGAAGAAGAAGTTGAGGAACTGGCGGATTATGTACTTTCGCTAAGTGATAATTCCTACAGAGCCACAGAAAATGCGGCTAATTTGTTTGCTGATAACTGTTCAGTGTGCCACGGTGAAGATGCCAAAGGATTAAGGGAATTTGGCGCACCAGATCTTACCGATCAGATATGGTTATTTGGTCAGGACCGGGATACAGTGGTCGATGTGATTTCAAATAGCCGTAATGGTGTAATGCCAACATGGACTGGCAGGCTTGATCCGACAACAATCAAGGCACTTGCAGTTTATGTTCATTCCCTTGGTGGTGGAGAGTAAAGGCCGAAATTATGAGCCAGGAACCAATCGTCCCTCATCATCTTGTTGAAAGGGCAGATGTCGAACCGGTCAAAAAGACCGACGAGATGCCCTTATACGAGAAAAGGGAGAAAATATACCCCAAGCGGGCGTTCGGAAAATTCAGAACGTTCAAGTGGTTCGTGATGCTCATTACACTTGGAATTTATTATGTTTCTCCATGGATACGATGGGATCGTGGCGAGGGTGTGCCTGATCAGGCTATTCTGATCGATGCTGTAAACGCACGATTTTATTTTTTCTTTATCGAAATATGGCCACACGAAGTTTACTATATCATCGGCGGGGTGTTACTCTTTGTGTTTGGACTTTTTCTGTTCACAAGCGTTCTTGGCCGCGTGTGGTGTGGTTATACTTGTCCGCAAACGGTATGGGTAGATCTGTTTCTTGTCGTTGAGAGATTTTTTGAAGGCGACAGGAACGAACGTATAAGGCTTGATAAGGCACCATTAAGTGTATCTAAAATAGCAAAAAAAACAG
>JAUILB010000426.1 GCA_030432815.1 Alphaproteobacteria bacterium
CTGATAGAAATTTTTCTCTAGTGAAATAGGATAAGGCAATTGAAAGCTTTTCTTTTCCTTCCGGTTTTTCGAAAGTTTCAGAAATATTATCAGAAGTATTAATGTCCCCGGAAGTTATGGTTGTTTGATCAACAGCAAAATTTGCTACAGCCAGATTGCTTGTCAGCATGGGAATTATTGCCAATATGAAAATAAACTTACGCATTAAAAGCTTTAATTTCCTCATAAATTAAAAACCGCAACGTATAAGTTAATCTGCGTTAGCGGTTTACGGGGTATAAATAATGCCTATTGAGAATTTTTCAAGAACTATATTAGCGCATTGGGGCAAATAGTTTGCTAATGCGTTCTAATAATTATAATTTTAAAGTTAATTTTAATTAAGGCTACGTAAGTAGTGATTAAATCCTTGCAAAAAAGCAATTTTAACACCATCCCTGTGGAAGATTGTATGGATATACTAAAAGCAGACTTTATAAGCAAAATTGTGCAAAAAAAATTGGTTGCTCAAACATTAAGGATGTTATCTGTAGTTGTAGGTATATCTGGTATTCTTTATTTTTTATGGAAAAATCTTTTTATAAGGTGGGAGGACGTTGATTTTAAAGTGATCTGGCTTGCCGGTCATTTGTGGCTAGAAGGTATTAGCCCCTATAGCGATCAGTTTATCGATGTGGGTCAGAAAATATTTGATAAGTTTAACGGTCAGCCATTTTATTATCCCCCGCATTTCTTGTTTCTTTCATCATTTTATGCCCTGTTTGAGTTTGAAATTGGTATGGAACTATGGCGGTGGACAAATATAATTTTGTTTTTCGCTTCCAGTATACTGCTTAAATCCGCGATGACAGCTGCTGGTACAGAAATATCATGGCGACATATTTTATTTTACACGGGATTAATTGGCTTTATGCAGTCAGTGGTGCTGATATTCCATCTTGGCCAGACATCAGTTCTTATTTATTTTGGTATTTGCCTGATTATTTTTGGAGCCCTGAAAAAAAACAGTCCTGCACTGATTATCGGATTTTGCATTGTGCTTTTAAAACCACAAATTGGTGTTGCGTTACTGGCTGCTTTTCTGGTGCTGGACAAGTATCGCAAACCGGTTTTTATTACATCCTTGCTGATGATTTTTTTATCATTGCCCGGGATGATGACGCTTGGTTTAATGGAAACAATGGGGACCTATTTAAATAACGTTTCGGGTCATGGGGACTTTTATCCTAATCTACCTAAAATGACGACGGGTTTTAGAAATATTATTTATCTAATTTTCGGGTATGAACTATCAAGCGCGATAGCAGCATTGACCACTGTTATATTGGTATTTGGGTCAGTATATTATTTGAAGCTGAAATTCTTAAATGATATGGAAAAAGGTGTAAATAACCTGATGGTGATGGTGTTAATGTTAACAATTTCATATATAACGGTTTTTTCACCACTACATGCATATGATTTTATTTTTCTCGCACCAATAGTCATATTGTCATGGTGTTTTGGATATTCTTTTCAGGCATATATTCTGGCACTGTTTTTGATTGTCACAAGATATGATAATTTAACCCGGGAAACGGGCATTCTAAAACAGGAAGGCGAAATTCTGATAGGAAATGAACT
>JAUILB010000106.1 GCA_030432815.1 Alphaproteobacteria bacterium
GTCGGACTTTCCCAGTCATCTTCAACAAAGCGGATATCATGCTGGCTGCTGTCAATGCCAAGCTCAGCCAGGCTATCAAGATAAAGTTGTTGGATATTTTGCGGCGAAGGTTTTAAAACGGCCTGGAACTGGTAATAATGCTGTAAACGATTAGGATTATTGCCATAGCGACCATCAGTGGGCCGACGACTTGGCTGAACGTAGGCGGCTTTCCAAGGCTTACTGCCAAGTGACCGCAAAGTTGTTGCCGGATGAAATGTTCCTGCACCGACTTCCATATCATAAGGCTGTAAAATCACACACCCCTGATCAGCCCAGAAATGCTGTAATTTCAAAATCAGATTCTGAAAGCTGTTATCCTGCTTGTTATCTGCGCTCATAAAACGGGATCATCTCATAAAAAATGTCGAAAAACTGCGTGAAAACTACCTATACACCCTTCTCAGGTCAAGGGTTGAAATGATAAAACATTTAAACTATTGTGAACGTTGGTTTACGGGGCATTAATTGCGACAAAATATCAATAAAAAAAATAATATTTCCAATACCTTAACAAGAATCATTATGGAATAACTATCCGTGACAGATTTCATTAAAAAAATCATACTGTATATAGCCAAATATATTGGCCTGTTTTACCTGACCAAATTATTTTACCGAAATAGAATCCGTATTTTGTGTTATCACGGCTTTAGCATTCGCAATGAAGAATTATTTGTACCCGGGTTATTTATAAAACCTGATATTTTTGATAGACGAATGAAGTATCTGAAAGATAAAAATTTCAATGTCATCTCTCTCGAAGATGCCTATCAAGCTGTTAAAAACGGAAAAATAGAGGATAATTCAGTAGTCATTACCATTGATGATGGTTTTTACAGCACCTATTCTGAAGCTCTGCCAATTTTTAAAAAATATTATTTGACATCAACACTTTACCTAACTTCTTATTATTTTGATAAAAACAGCCCTATATTTACGCTTGCTGTCAATTACATGTTTTTTAATAGTGAAAAGTCTATTTTTGATCTTTCAAAATTGGAAATTGAAGGATTGGCAACTGTTACACGAGGGGCCCCAAACTTTGAACAGGCACGATTAAAAATTATCGAAATAGGCCAAGCCTTTGAAAGTAATGAGGAACGCGTAGAACTGTTAAGAAAATTGGGGGAAGCAACTGACCAGGATTATGAAGACCTTAATCAGAGCAGAATTCTTAACCTGATAAATGAAGCCGAACTAAAGGAATGTGTCGCAAATAACATGGATATCGAACTCCATACCCACACACACAGATTTCCTGCTGATCCTGTCATCGCCGCTGAAGAAATAAAAAGAAACCGCGAGAAGATAGCCCCCTTGCTTTCTAAACCAATGAGCCATTTTTGCTATCCCAGTGGTGAATGGTCAAAGGAACATTGGCCGATACTTGATGATCAAAATATCAAAACATCAACAACATGTGATAATGGCCTTATTACGCCGGAAACACCATTTCATGCGTGGAGCCGTTTTCTTGACAGCGCACGCATTTCACAGATTGAATATGAATCTGAACTTTGCGGTTTTACGGAATTACTTCGTAAATTACGCGGTAAATAACTAAAGCCCGAAACGACCCCATTCACTTCTGGTTTCAAGGGATTTTACAATCTCGTCCGCTATTGACTGATTGGCGCTGCGCATACCCAGCATACCTTTAAGGAAGCCTTTTTCTTCTTTGATGCGTTTGAATTTAACATCGCTGCCAAGCTTTTCTTTCATTACTGAACGAAGATCGCCGACACCGTCAATCAAACCGAGCTTGGCTGCTTCTTCGCCGTTCCATACTAGCCCGGAAAAAAGTGTTTTTTGAACACCCTTCAGTTTGTCGCCGCGTGCTTCCTTGACAAATTCCTTGAAAAATTCATGGACCTCCTTAAGCAATCCCTTGATCATCTTTACGTCTTTTTCCACTTCCGGCTTAAAAGGATCAAGTATTGATTTATTATCACCTGCTGCATAAACACGACGTTCAATACCCAGTTTTTCAATGGCACTTGTAAAGCCAAAACCGGCATTTATCGCACCAATACTGCCAACGATTGAAGCTTTATGAGCATATATTTCATCACCGGCCAGTGCCAGCATATAGCCCCCCGATGCGGCAACATCCTGCGCGAAAGCATAAACCGGGATTTCTTTTTCTTCTGAGAGTTCCCTTATTCGCATAACAATACGTTCTGATTGAACAGGTGATCCACCCGGTGAATTAATTTCCAGCGCTACAGCCTTCACGTTGTAGACATCAAACGCGGATTTAATATTATCCTCCAGATTTGCTATATTAATTGCATTGCTAAACCTTCCGGACGCACCGATCACGCCTTCAAGCGGCAATATAGCCACCACCGGGTCAGGATTAGCCAGGCTATCAATTGGAAGTTTTGCGATAAGGTTGCGAATTGCTTTTTTCATTTATAATCTTCTTTATTGTTCAATATCTAAAAATTGGGCGTGCCGGAGTATTTTTTCGGCAGTATCGGTATATTTTCCATCTGATTTATGCACTATTAGCCCTGATTTCAAGGATAAAAGACCTTTACCGCCCTTTTGTGCGCGAATAATAATTCTGTTTGCTTCCTCACCCGCTTTTGAATAGAGCGGATAAACGATAATGGACCCCGCCTTTGGTTTCAAAGCTGTAATAATATCATCAAGTCTATCTGCGCGGTGAACTATGCTCAAATGTCCCTTGGGGCGCACCATGCGCAAACATCTTTGAACCCAAAAACCCAAATCATCCATATCACTTCCGTGGGCCACGGCTTTGGAATTATATGGCGACTTGGTTACGCTTCCTTTTTCATAATATGGCGGGTTCGTGACCACATGATGAAAGCTGTTGGGCTCGCACCCTTTAATATCTTTCATGATATCGCCATCAATATATTTGATATTTTGGTTATTTTCACGTGCAAGGGTTAACAGGTCTGATTGAATATCAACACCTGTCATTTTTAAACTGACAGCATTATCACCCAGGCGTGCCGCGAGACATGATAATATGCCTCCTGTACCTGCCCCGACATCCAGAATGGTTTCACCCTTTTTTACATTAAGGCAGGCCGCAAGAAAAACCGTATCACTTGTAATACGGTATCCTTTCCTGGGTTGTTTAAGCTTAACTAAACCACCAAGAAAATCATCTTCAGTAACATCCATTTGGCTCACGCTTTAAGTTCCACATCATTTTCAAGATTCTCAGCACGAATCAATGCCACAGCCTTTTGATGCTTATCAGCATCTACCATAACTCTACTTTGTATAACCGGAATCCCCCCTCCTAACAGGCTGGCATGTCCGCCAAGGACCACATATTCAATGTCTTCTGCATCAAGAATAGCAGAAACCCTAGATATTACGACCGGGTTATCACTAAAAAACAGATCTTTCACGTAAAGTTTACCCTTTTTTCTATGGTTTATTGTTTGACTTCTTGCCAATATGGTTTCAGATGACTATTTTGCTTTAACAATTATATATGTAGCATGAATAATAACCACAATAGGACAAGAAAAGTGGGCGTTGTAATAAACTTGGAAGAAAAAAAAGACAAAGGCAAAGAAGCACTGTCAGCACTTCTTGAACTTGTCAGTGATGATCTTGATAAAGTAAACCAAACAATCCTTCTTAAAATGCAAAGCCAGGTCGCCCTTATTCCGCAGCTTGCCGGCCACCTGATTGCATCCGGCGGAAAACGGTTGCGCCCAATGTTAACATTGGCTGCCAGCCGTCTTTGCGGTTATGAAGGCGATCGCCATATCCAGCTTGCTACCTGCGTGGAATTTATTCATTCGGCAACTTTACTTCACGATGATGTAGTCGATAAAAGTGACCTTCGCCGCGGTGAGGACACAGCAAACGCTATCTGGGGCAATAAGGCTAGTGTGTTGGTTGGCGATTTTCTATTCAGCCGATCATTCGAGCTTATGGTTGAGGATGGATCGCTTGAAGTACTACGAATACTCTCCAGTGCATCGTCCGTCATTGCAGAAGGGGAAGTGTTACAGCTTGTTACCGCGAACGATACTGACACAACAGAGCATGCATACATGGAAGTGATATGTGCCAAAACCGCGGCCTTGTTTGCGGCAGCCTGTGAAATTGGTGGCGTAATTGCCAAACGGCCAGCTTCAGAATGTGAAGCGCTGATGAGTTACGGTAAAAATCTTGGAATTATTTTCCAGCTTATTGACGATGTTCTTGATTATTCAGCAGAGCAGAAAACACTGGGTAAGTCCGTGGGTGATGATTTCCAGGAAGGAAAAATTACCCTGCCAATCGTGCTTGCCTTCAGACGTGGTAGCGACGAGGAAAGAACCTTCTGGCGCAGAACCATGGAAGATCTCGAACAAAAAGACGGTGATCTTGAACATGCTATTGAGCTTATGAAGAAATATAATGCGCTTTCCGATACGATTGAAAGAGCACGCCACTACGGACAGGTTGCCAGAGACGCCCTTGCCATATTCCCTGATAACGAATATCGCCGGGCCCTGACTGGTATCGTCGATTTTTGTATTAACCGGGCATATTAATATATGCAGGAATTCTCACCCTCATATGGTGAAATAGAACACATTACAAAAAACATCCGCCGGATCACGGCTCCTAACCCGGCCCCCTTTACATTTAAAGGAACCGGTACATATATTATTGGTCACGGCAAAGTTGCAGTGATTGACCCTGGGCCCGATATCCCTTCGCATATTGATGCGATATTAACTTCACTTTGTGATGAACAAATCAGCCATATTCTGATAACGCATAATCATAAAGATCACTCCCCCGCAGCAAAACCACTTGCCGCAAAATGCGGCGCTAAAATTTATGGCTTTGATGTCTGCAAACAACAACTTGCGGATATCGATGCAGAAGAAGGCATAGATAAAAATTATACGCCGGATATCCTGCTAAAAGATGGTGATATCATTAACGGAATGAACTGGACCATTGAGGCCATCCACACACCGGGTCACCTTTCAAATCACATTTGCTTTGCTTACCGCGAAGAACAATCCCTATTCACCGGTGATCATGTTATGGGATGGTCCACTACTATTATCTCGCCACCTGATGGCAATATGGCAGATTATCTTGAAAGCCTTGAAAAGCTACGGCAGCGGGATGATAAAATATATTACCCGACCCATGGACTTCCCATCAAAAACCCAAAACAGTTTGTCACACAGCTTATTGGTCACCGCCTTCGCCGAGATAAGGAAATAAAAAAGGCAATCTCCGGTGGTGCATGCACCATTGACGAAATAGTAGGCGTCATCTACGCAATGATTGATAAAAAACTTTATCTGGCAGCGTCGCGAACCATATTTGCCCATTTGATAAGGTTGGTTGAACTGGGTGACGTTAAGTGCGATGGCAAACCTTCTGAAAGCTCAAAATATCACCTTCCCCAATAAAAAACCCCACCGTAAAGGCAGGGTTTAATATTCGATATAGAAATGAAACTTAATGAAGTTTCGCGTCAAGCTTTTCCGTACCCGTTTTGATCAATGCGTCATGATCATCCGCTTTCATGTTCGCTTCAATAAGGTCACGTGCCGCTGAAGTGGCAATGTTCACTGTAAGGGTTCTGATTTCTTTGACCGCCGCTGCTTCAGCCTGGGCGATTTTCTGCTCCGCGACTTCAGCGCGTCGTTTTGTCATTTCCTCAATATGTGCCTTGCTTTCAGTTACCAGGCTTTTTACTTCCGCTTTAGCATTTGCTATAAGCTCTTCGGCCTGTTTTTCGGCTGCAAGCTGATCACGTTCATATTTGGCAAGCAGTGTTGCAGCTTCTTCACGAAGGCTTCGGGCATTTTCAAGCTGCTTTTCAATTTCCTTTGAGCGGTCATCAAGCATTTTTGCGAAAATTGCCGGTACTTTCTTAATGACAATCAGCACGAAAAATAGTGTAATCGCAACAGAAACCCATGTTGACGGATCCGCCCAGAAAGATACGTGTTCTTCCATCAGCTTTCTCCCTTTGTCATTTTTGAATCTACGGCTTCTGACACAACTTTACTATCAAGCTTAAGCCCGGAAATCTGAGAAACAATATCAGAACACACGTCCGTTGCCACATCACGTACCTCTGCAAGTGCTTTTTGCTTAGCAGCATCAATCTTTGCCTGTGCTTCATCCGCCTTAGCTGCAAGCTCTTCAGAAAGCTTTTGATATGCGGTTTCCGCTTCTGCTTTTAGCTCTTCTCGTTTTTTAAGAACCAATGCAGCAGCATTATTACGTGCATCTTCCTGCGATTTTTCATATGCAAGGCGTGCTTCTTCAGCGCTTGCCTGCAGTTTTTCCGCTTCAGCAAGATCGTCTGAAATAGTGTCCTGACGTTTTTTAAGTACATCTGCAATTTTAGGTGCCGCAGAACGGGACATAAAAATATACAGAACCGCAAAAACGACAGCCAGCCAGAAAATCTGTGGTGCAAATACCGCTATGTCTAATTGTGGCATGATTTCCTCCTTGACCCGTGTGGATCAGGCCTGTTCAACGTTAATTATTTATATCTATTAACCGAACAGGATGATGAAAGCGATAACCAGACCAAACAGACCAGTAGCTTCTGCAAGCGCAAAACCAAGCATAGCCTGACCGAAAACAGGGCCAGCAGCAGACGGGTTGCGGATCGCAGCGGATACATAGTTACCAAAGATCACACCGATACCAACACCAGCACCGATAAGAGCTGTACAGGCAAGACCAGCACCAATGTAACGAGCAGCATCTGTTTGAGCAGTAGCAGCGAGTTGAGCGATTTCCATTTCCATTTTATTTTCCTTTAATTATGAAAAGTCATTAAAATTAATTTATACCCCATACACCATTAATGCATATGGAGTGCGTCATTAAGATAGAGACAAGTCAGCATGGCAAATACATATGCCTGCAAACAAGCAACCAATAATTCAAGTCCCGTAAGTGCAACGATAAATGCGAGCGGGAAAAAAGCACCCACAACACCTGCAGCACCGAGCGCACTAAGACTGACAACAAAACCACCAAACACTTTCAGCATTGTATGTCCAGCCACCATATTGGCAAACAAACGAACAGAAAGACTGATAGGACGGGAAAGATAAGAAATAATTTCAATTGGCACCAATATCAGGAGAAGGTACCAAGGGGCGCCGTGTGGCACAAAAAAGCCTAAGAATTTAAAACCATGTGTGATGAATCCAATAAGCGTTACCCCAACAAAAACAAAAGCCGCCATTGCAAAGGTTACAGCAATATGGCTTGTGAAAGTAAACGGATGCAGCCAGGGAAGCATTCCAATTAGATTGGCAAATAAGACAAACATGAATAATGAAAAGATAAACGGAAAATATTTACGGCCATCCGGCCCGGCTGTATCCCCGAGCATCTTGGCAACAAATTCGTAGCACATTTCAACGCTTGACTGCCAACGACCCGGAACCAACGCATTTTTACGCATACCCATCGTCACGAATAGAGCAACCAGAGCCACAGAAGCGACCATCGCAGCCGAGGAATTTGTAAATGAAATGTCGTAACCTGCAACTTCAATATCGGCCCATTTTATTACCGTAAACTGATCGAGCGGACTTGCCACGTTTCTATCCTTTACTTATCATCATCTTTGTCATTCGTGTCTTTCGGCGCCAGTTGCTTCGAGGCACGCATAACATTCGTAATTCCTGCCGCGGCACCTAACATGACCATTATGATCATCAACCACGGTTTTGTATCAAATAGCTGATCCAAATACCAGCCAATAAGCACCCCGACCACAATACCGGCGACCAATTCCGCAACTAATCTTGTGGCTATGCCATAAGCCGTTGCTTCGTTGAGCCCACGCGCTTCTTTCGGTTTATTAGCCTCGCGGGCGGCACTTACTCGGGTGTTTAAATCGTCCAAAGTTTCTTTCATATCCTGCGACTTTTTTTTATCGTCAGTCAATGAAGGCTCCTTATATTGAGAGAAAAGATAAGCGTTATCGCATTACCTGAACCCACACCCATAAATTTGAGTGCAACATAGTTTCAGACGACCCCCCTGTCAAGCTACAAAAGACACTGTTTTTTTGCCTATTTTTGTTTTTGTAAACCATTGAAAATAAATATTTTTTAAAGGCGTTTTTTTTGAATAATTTAGTAAAAAAAATATTAGGCATTCTCAAATTGAGAATCCCCTACCCGATCACGTATTTTTTCAGCGCTTTCAAGGTCAACCGAGACCAGTTGGGATACACCGCGTTCGGCCATTGTAACACCGAATAAACGGTTCATACGGCTCATACTTATGGCATTGTGGGTAACAATTAAAAAGCGGGTTGATGTATTCTTTTTCATTTCATCAAGAAGATCACAGAAACGCTCAACATTGGCATCATCAAGCGGCGCATCAACCTCATCAAGCACACAGATCGGTGACGGATTGGTCATAAACACAGCAAATATAAGTGAAAGTGCGGTAAGCGCCTGCTCCCCGCCGCTGAGAAGACCAAGATTCTGCATTTTCTTGCCCGGCGGACTTGCCATAATTTCAAGCCCCGCATCAAGCGGGTCATCCGATTCCGTAAGTTCAAGATACGCTTCACCACCACCAAAAAGGGTTGTGAACAGATTTT
>JAUILB010000107.1 GCA_030432815.1 Alphaproteobacteria bacterium
AACAGACCCTGAAATACAAGAGTAACGTAATGGCGAAGCAAGAAAAGAATCAAAATAAAAACTTTAGAGATCCGCACTTTCTGCCGTACAGCTTTGCCAAAGCGAACGGTATTCTTATTGGTGAAAATGACGATGGTTACACACTTTGCATGAGTGATAATGCCAACCGAGAAATGCTGCCTGAAGTATTGCGTGTATTTGGCTCCATTGAGGATATTAAAAGTTTTCCTGAACAGGAATATAAAGAAATACTATCCACAATTTATTCCAAGAGAAACCTTCAGGATGATATTGATACATCGCTGGCGGATAAGCAGGATGATGATCTGGATTCAATTCTGGAAGGGTTTGAAAAATCGGAAGATTTACTAAGTAGCGATGATGATGCGCCTGTTATTCGTCTTTTGAATTCTTTGCTTAGTGAATCCGTTAAATCAGGAGCATCCGATATTCACCTTGAGCCCTTTGAGGGGAGTATGAAGGCAAGATTAAGGATTGATGGTGTTCTTACTGAACTTGCAGAACTTTCGCCGAAGCTTGCTCCTTATCTTGTTTCCAGAATTAAGGTTATGGCGCGGCTCGATATTGCTGAAAAAAGATTACCACAGGATGGGCGTCTGTCTTTGACCCTTGGCGGAAAGGCTTACGATGTTCGCGTCTCAACATTACCGATCAGATATGGTGAACGTGTTGTGATGCGTCTGTTGGATACAGACAGTTCGAAAATAAAGCTTGCCGAACTTGGTATGGACCAGAAAACACTCAAGCGACTGCAAACATCATTATCGGAACCAAATGGTATTATACTGGTTACTGGCCCAACAGGATCCGGTAAAACAACAACGCTTTATGCCGCGCTCACGCATCTGAATGATCAAACAAGAAATATTATGACGGTGGAAGATCCGGTCGAATATGCGCTTCCGGGTATCAGCCAGACACAGGTTAATGCCAAGGTGGGTATGACATTTGCCAGCGGGTTGCGTTCTATACTTCGGCAGGATCCGGATGTGGTGATGGTTGGTGAAATCCGCGATATGGAAACAGCGGAAATGGCAGTACAGGCAAGCCTTACCGGACATTTAGTACTTTCTACCGTTCATACAAACAGCGCGGTTGCAGCCATTACACGTCTTGTTGATATGGGAATAGAACGATATTTACTTGCGTCTTCGGTAAATGCCATTCTTGCACAAAGACTTGTCAGAAAACTTTGTAATAACTGTAAAAAGGAAATTGATCCCACACCTGCTTTTTTAAATCAAATGGGAATTGATGAAGAAAACGCAAAAATGGCATGTCATCCGGTGGGATGTGTTGATTGTAAAAACACGGGTTACCGTGGGCGAACGGCCCTTTATGAGCTTGTCACGGTGACGGATGAATTGCGGTCTATGATACAGGATGGTGCAAGTGAACAACTAATACACAAACAAGCATTTGCAAATAATACGACTTTAACAGATATCGGCAAAGAACTTATACTTTGCGGTATGACGACCATTGAAGAAGTAATGCGTGTATCAAGGTTCGGGGATAAAGACGATGCCGGCCTATAGTTATGAAGCATTGGATACCTCGGGGCACACTAAGAAAGGTGTGATTGCAGCGGATAGTCTTCGTGATGCAAGGCAGAAATTAAATGCCATATCGCTTTTTCCGGTGGCCATTAAAAAAGGTAAGGCTAAGAAATCCATTAAAATAGGATCTTTTTCTTTAACCGCATCAAAAGCCTTAAAATCAAAAGACCTGACACTACTTACGCGTCAGATGGCAACGATGTTTGGTGCCGGCACACCAGTGGAGGAAGCGTTGTTCGTGTTAGCATCGCAAAATGACAAACCGGTTATAAAAAATATTCTGACCAATGTGCGTGCGCAGGTTTCAGAAGGAAAAACCCTGTCAGAAGCCATGTCATCAGAACGCAGCAGTTTTCCCCGTCTATATAGAGCAATGGTTGCGGCGGGTGAGACTTCCGGAAATTTGAGCGCAATTATGGAACGTATTGCGGATTACTATGAAAAAAGCGAGGATATAAAAAATAAGATAAGCACGGCGATGATATATCCTATCGTGCTCAGTATAGTTGCATTCGCTGTAATTATTATACTTATGACGGCAGTCGTTCCCAAAGTTGTTTCACAGTTTGAACGGTTGAATACAGAATTGCCGTTTCTTACACGCGCCGTGATGGGCATATCGGAATTTTTCATTAAATACGGTGTGTTTCTTATCCTGGGGGCATTTTTGCTGAGCATGGGCTTTGGTTTTTTATACCGGCAAAAAAAATTCCGGTGGTGGCTGCATGGCATTTTTTTAAAACTACCGTTTGTCGGCAATTTGTTATTATCCGTTGCAAGTGCAAGATTTGCCCGAACGATGGGTACGTTGATTGAAGGCGGCAGTCCTGTACTGCAAAGCATTAAAGCCGCGAAACAAACAATTTCAAATGAAGTTATCCGTGATGCAATAGACAGCGTTTACATGCAGGTACATGAAGGAAAAGCATTATCAGCTGCTTTAAAAACGGCCAATATTTTCCCGTCGTTGCTTGTTTATATGTGCTCTATGGGTGAACGAAGCGGAAGGCTTTCGTTTCTGCTGATTAAAATAGCCGATTATCTGGAAAATGAATTCGACAGCATCAGCAAGAAGGCACTCAGTCTTCTTGAACCAGTGATCGTGATAATTATGGGCCTCGCTGTTGGAATGATTGTTATGTCAATTATGCTGCCGATCATGCAGCTCAACAGCCTGGTATTAGGATAGAGGATAGATCAAATGTTGACTAAATTAAGCAAACACACAAAACGGCAAAAACACCCGCTAGACAGTTTAAAATCAGAGGATGGTTTTTCACTGATAGAGTTGATGGTTGTCGTGGTTATCATGGGTCTGCTTACCACTGTGGTTGTGATGAACGTATTGCCAAGTCAGGACCGGGCGATGGTTGAAAAGGCAAAAGCCGACTTACGTACAATTGCACAAGCGGTGGAAATGTATCGTATGGATCAGATGAAGTATCCGAGCATGGAACAGGGGATCGCCGTGCTTACATCAGCGCCCAATGGAAACAGCATTCGCCGTGAAGGTTACATTCAATCGCTTCCCAAAGATCCATGGGGTATGGAATACCAATATCTTATTCCTGGTGAACACGGGGCGTTTGATGTTTTTTCATTGGGGGCTGATGGTCGATTAGGTGGTGAAGGATTGGATCTTGATATCGGAAATTGGAACGAAGGATAGAACTTGCGCGCTTTTATTAAAAAAGATGATGGATTTTCCTTATTAGAACTATTGGTTGCGATTGCAATATTGTCAATGGCGGTTATCCCAATGCTTGGGACGCAGACGTCAGCACTTAGAAACACAAGCAATCTGAATGATCTTTTTTTGGCGCAGATCGTCGCAGAAAATGCACTCACGGAACTTCGACTTTCTGAAATACCGGTTGCACCAGGTATAATTTACGGCGAAGAACGACAGGCAAACATATCTTTTAATTGGGAAGCAGATATACGGAATGTACCCGGAAAGCCCCTGACAACAATTTTTCTGACTGTTTTTAAAAATGATGACAACAAGCCAGCATACCAGATTACCGGGTTTAGAGAAAAACGATGAACAGCAAAACAAACATCATTCAAAATCAATCAGGTTTCAGTTTAATTGAAACGCTGTTGGCGGTGTTTATTCTTTCTGTGATTTCATTGATTTCACTTAATATCATGAGTAGTTTTGCCGATGCAAACCAGATGGTTACCAATAAAACGTCGCAAATGGATGATATTGAAAAGGCCAGACATTATTTACGTGCTGATCTGAAAAATGCTTTTTCCCATCAGTTTTTGCTTGGCGCAAGCATTGAAGCAGAAGATGATCGGTTGTTTGGTTTAAGTCGTGCCAACAGTGAAATTTCAATGATAAATGACAATTGGTCAACTGCTGAAACTATCGAATATCGGTTTGTTGATAAGAAGCTTATAAGACGTTCTTATGATCGTCCTAACGCGATGGAAAATACGGATTTTAGAGATTACGTTCTTCTTGAAAATATAAGCGATATATCACTTCGGTATTATGACGGCCAGTTTTGGCAGGAGAAATGGATATCACCCTCGAACGGTTCAGCAGTTTACCCGCCACGTGCCATTGAAATATCCTGGCGTATTGATAATGCCGGGGACGAACAAAGCCTGGAATATGTAAATCGATTCCAGTTCGGAGGGGATCGATGAATATTATAAGACAGGATGAGGGGGCAGCACTTCTAACAGTATTATTACTGGTATCAGTCATGAGTGCGGCCATGGTGGTAACGCTGGATACCTTAAATTTAGAGACGCGAAACGTGGCAAGCGAATCCCAACTATATCAAGCACGTGAATATGCATTTGCAGCAGAAATTATTGGCGCAAATCAGGCGCTACAACTTGCGGGCAATCGTGAATTATTGGCAATACAGGATCTGATGATACCGGAAAAAAGGGTGAGTTTTCAAATAGAAGGCGGTGAGATCGCAGGAGAGCTGACCGAAGCGACAAATTGTTTTAATCTTGCATCACTTGTTAAGGCAAATAGTGCCAATGGATTTGAAATAAACCAAAGATCATATGACCAGTATGTTCGTCTTTTATCGGGTTTCGGGATTGGGGAACGACAGGCAATGGCACTTGCCTCGTCACTGGTTGATTGGCAGGATAGTGATGATAGCGCAATGTCAATGGGCGCTGAAAGCTTCACCTATTCTCAGAGTGATATACCTTACCGGACAGCAAATCATCCGATTAATCAAATTGAAGAATTGCGTTTGATAAAAGGTTATAACCCCGATTTAATTGAAGCCTTAAAAAGAATTTCTTGTGTTGACCCGGTTTCCATGGAAACAATGGTAAATGTAAATTCAGCGAATGTTGCTCATGCGCCGCTTGTGAAGGCACTGCTGGGGTTACCTTTATCTGATACAAATATCGCTTCGATCTTTGAAACACGACCAGCGGTAGGATTTGATAATATTGCGCGGTTTTGGAATAGTGACCTGCTACGCAACAGACAAATTCCGACAGACATCCGCAAACAATTCTCAATCATGCCTAAACGTTACTTGTTAAGTATTGATGTGCTTTACGGTGATGTTTCTTTACATCAGGAAAGTTTAATCGGAATTGGTGATGATCAGTCATATCATTTAATACATCGGGATACAGGGATTTAAATGATGAGTGAACCGATCAAGATAATCCCCAATGAACAGAATGCTGATGCAATTGCCTTATTGCCCGGTCAGTATGTCAGTTTTTTCAATATAACCTTGCCGGATTTACCAGAAGATAAGATCTTAAAAATTCTTCCTGGCATAATGACTGACAAAATTGTTGGGGATATTGATGCCATGCATTTGTCGCTTGTTCAAAGAATGAAAAACGGGAATTACATTGTTTCCGTTTGTGAACAAAAGTGGCTTGAACAAGCAAAGCGAACAGCACTTGAAAAAAACAAAGTCATAAAAGCCATTTGGCCGGATTATGCATTACTAGATGTGCCGGATAAAGATATTAATATTATGAAGTTATCGGGCCGTGTTCTCGCGCGTTATGCTGATGGGACAGGTTTTAATGTAGAGGAACGCTTTTTTGACCATGTGATAGGCCCCCTTCAGTATACAGAAGTTTTTGAATGCTGCTCAGTACCTAAAGGTGTTGGTCTTGCAAGCGGAAAATTCAGTGCAAAACCGCCTGTCATTGCATATATGCGGTCATTAATCAGAGCTAGTGTACTGGTGGCTATAGTTTTTGTTCTATGGGCAACATCAGGCATGATGATGATTTCACATTTGAAAGATGAATGGGAACGTTATCAAAATGCGTCTGTCGAAATTTTTAAAAAAACTTACCCGGATGCTACCCGTGTCGTAAATGTTGAAGCGCAGATGAAAGCACGCGCCTTGGAAGATGGTGATGGTCCGGGGGTTGATTTCATCAATTCTGCAAATCTTGTTTTCAAGTCTGTGAGTGAATCACCCGGCGTGACACTTGAAAGCCTGAGCTTTAATAGCACGGATATGAGCACCAGGCTGGATCTGACAATATCAACGAATTCATTTGCGCAAGCCAGCTATTTTGAAAATCAGCTGGTCTCGGCTGGTTTCGTTGTGACACAGGGGGAAAGCTCGCAAACGTCTGAAAATATTTTTAACAGCTATGAACTTGAGGAGGGCTTAATTGAATAAATATTGGATCAAGCTTACTGAAAGAGAACAGCTACTTGTTTCCGGGTGTGCTCTATCCATCATTTTTTTTATGATGTATGTATTTATTATTTCCCCACTTTTAAAAGAAAAAAATGATGCGGTTCGTGCGCTTGAAACACAAAAGAACATATATTATCACGTTGTGGATATGGCCGTACAGGCGACAGTCACAGGATCATTCAAAGGGTTAGATATATCTGAAACTATGCCCCTAAGGGAAGCAGCGACAGTGACCGCAAGAGCAACGGGTATTGCCATTTCCCGTATTCAGCCCGGCTCTGATAATCGTGTTACATTCTGGGTAGATGAAGCTTCTACGCAGGATATTGCAGCATGGCTTTTACTCCTGAAAAACGAACATCACTGGTCTGTGAGCAAAGTCACTATTAACAAAAATACAAACAATAATACTGTGCGGGGTCAATTTGAATTTAAAGGTAATGAGTTATGATTGCTATTACTGACAATAATTTTATTGCTTTGCCGGTACGTTGGTTGATTGGCTTGTTTATGGGTGCTCTGATTGTCTTCACGGTTATGAATTTGCCCGCGAATTTACTGGTCCAGTATTTAAAAAATTCGGGAATTCATTATCGAAGCATATCCGGCAGCGTTTGGCACAGTGAATTGCAATCTGTCACCATAGGCGGTGAACATTGGTCAAATCTTCAAGTGTCACTTATAAAATTGCCACTGCTTAGGGGAAGTGTTAGGGCTTCTTTTGTGGCATCAGGCGATAATAAATCTGTTTCTGGCGACATTGAAATTTTGGATAATCAAAAACTTCGCTTAACTTCTTTCACGGGTTCTGCCCCCATCTTTTTAAGCCGGGAAAATTTGACATTTAACTCGATTATGAATGTGAGCACTGATTATCTTGAAGTAAACACTTCCGGTGAATGTCAGGACGGTACATTAGAATTAAATTCCAAATTACCAAGAACAATATTACCCAATTTTCCAATGGATATGCCAATATTATCAGGGCAGGGTGAATGCGCCGGTGGCCGTATTGCCGTTTTTGCCCGTTCAGCAGGTGAAGACATCGAACTTTCCTTAAAAGGAGAATTTGCTGAAACAACGAGCAGCCTGATCCTTCAAGTTATTCTACCTGAAGCACTGGAAAGAAATATAAACGTTATCAATGAACTTACTGCCAATGGCTTTATAAAAAGTGGACCCGGGTGGCAGATGACGCTGGAGGCTTCATAATGATTGAAAAATTTAAACTTAAAAAGGCAGCTTTAATTATTCCGTTTGCACTATTTGTTGGTGCCTGCGGGGTCGATATGGGTATTGGGCCGCATCCTTCATTGCGCCAACCGGATGTTGCTAACGTTAATGTAAATAATTCAGAAAAAATGGCATCATTGCCCCCGCGTGAAATGGCAAAGGGCGAATGTGCGGTATTTCTCTGGTCAGAAGAAAGCGCGCGCCCACTTGTATATGTGCAGAATATAGCCACGGATTATTCAACAATGCTTATTGATAATCAGTCAGTTGATCTGGGCCGTGAACAGGCCAGTGACATGGTTATTCCCGGGTTTTTTGCCCGGCAAAATTTTAAATCAGACAACATGGAGCTCAGCGTCCGGTTAAAGCCGGAACAGGGACGCAATCTTTATGAAGGCATTAAAATTCCTTCCGGCATTCTTACCGTCAAAAAAGAAGATCACAGCCAGAATATTGTCGCTGTTTCAGGGTTGCTTGGCTGCAATCTGGAAAGCTAACCTATTTTTTTATAAGCAATGTGGCAGGACAGATATTAAAAACACATATTGCATTTTGCCATGGGATGTTTCATTACCACTTTTAAAGTGTTCAAAAATATTATACACCAGTTTAGTGTCGCATTCATGAGATACGATTTTTTTTGAGCATAATTTTGAATAAGATACCTGAAATAACGAGGATATTATGAATATAGTTAAACTTCTAATACTCACTTCTTTTATTGCTGCTCTTTCAGCATGCGGCGATAGCGGTGATAATAATGATGCATCTACTGCAGTTAATGACGCAGCTTCAGAAATGGAAGCCATGACAGACGAAGCCCGCGAAAAAGCCCTGGAAGAAGCAAAAAAACGGGCCGAAGAGCTTGAAGCACTTGAAAATCAATAGAATTTTTTAAGTACCAGCTGCAAATATTGGCTTATAATCAAAAACACACGCTTGATCTGTTAAGGTCAGGCGTGTTTTTTTGTAGTTTTCTGAAGAAAGTAAGTATAGTCCCTTGATAGGGCTTTTCTAAAAAATCGCAGAAGCTTTGGATTTCACTTTCAATGTTTAGCATGTTTCCCTCAGCGATCATTTCTGGGTCGGGCAGTTTATTAAGATCGGTAAGGATATTATCTTTAAGCAGTTTCTTCTTTAGTGTATGATAAATA
>JAUILB010000108.1 GCA_030432815.1 Alphaproteobacteria bacterium
CCATCAAAGGCGCGAATAAACCCGTCACGACGTTTTAGGATTGTGATCCATGATAATCCTGCCTGGAAACCATCCAATATCAGTTTTTCCCATAATGCGCGGCTGTCATAAACGGGCACCCCCCACTCTTCATCGTGGTATGCTGTATAAATCGGTTCCGTTCCACACCAATCGCAACGAACAGGTTCATTCATCATCAATATCCTTATAGAAATCCGGTTTAAAGGGTGTGACTTTAATGCCACAGCAGTCATATTCTGTACCAAATTCCAAAGTAGCGGTTCTGAATAAAGCTATGGCATTTTTGTCACAGTTTGAGCGTAAGTCACCAATTTTATTACCTTTTTTATCAATGATGTCTGAACCGTAGGCTGGCGCATCCCCGGAAAGGGTTACGGGAAACATGGCTTTCTTTATTTTTCCGCGGTATTTCATACGGGCAATTACTTCTTGGCCCACATAACAGCCTTTTTTGAAATCGACGCCATTAATGAGTTCAAAGTGGCCTTCGTGAATCGTGCTTTTTTCTGGAATAAAATCATATGTTCCTTCCGGAATGCCAAGTGAAATACGCCGTTTGTGATAGCTGGTATCTGCAGGCTTGTATGCACCATTTTCAACAATGGCACGATATCCCATTTTATTGTGTCTTGGATCTTTGTAGGAAATTTTTTGATCAATAGAATTAATTGAGGTGGCCACATTAAGCGTTTCGTGCTTCCTAATTTCAACATCAGCACGCAAACGGTACATCATAAGCCTTCGTACCAGATCATCTGCACTGCTTTCCTGGCAATCCAAATACAGAATATTTTCAAATTCAGTAAGGAAGAAATCATGAAGAAATTTTCCCTGCGGTGTTAGCAATGACGAATAAAGACCTCCTGCGTCCGTTAATCGATCAAGGTTATTGGTAATAATGCCTTGCAATAGTTTACGGTTATCGGGGCCGGATAGGGTAATAACAGACCTGTCAGACAGAAGTTCAATCATTCTTGGTTTCCTGCGGGAATATTTCGGGAGATATTGCCTTATCCCCTTCAGGAAAATTTTCAATATAAATAGACTGGCTTGGATATGCGAAGCTACTGCCATTCTTGGCAACAATATCTTTTATAGTTAAGGCAAGTTGTTCTTTTATTTCCAGCCATTCGCCCCAGTCAGTAGTTTTGGTAAAACAATAAAGCATCAAATCTATAGAGCTGTCATTAAAGCTATCGATCCGTACGAATGTGGCCACTTCCGGCGGGTGGGCAAATTCATTGTTATTCATAACGTAATCTTCGATTTCTGCCCGGATTTTTTTAAGCTGGTCGATTGTGGTATCGTATAGAAGACCGATCTTCCAGAAAATACGCCGGTGACTCATGCGGGAAAAGTTGATTGCGGCATTATCTGACAATTTTGCATTGGGAACATAAACCGGTGCTTTATCAAAGCGAATGACCGTTGTGGTGCGAAATCCTATATCCTTCACGGTTCCTTCTACAATCCCGTCAATTTTGATCCAATCACCAGGATGAAAACGACGTTCGCCAATTATGAAAAGGCCCGAGATAAGGTTTTTAAATAAATCCTGTGCTCCCAGCGCAACGGCCACACCGAAAAGACCAAGACCGGCAATCAGGGGCGCCACCTGGATACCCCATATTTCAAGTATTGATGCAGCACCAAGGAAAATGAATAGTCCGTGCATTCCCTTGATGAGCCACTTGATCATACTTGTGGAAAATACATCCTTGAGCCTGCCAAAAGTCAGACTAATCGGGCCAATGGTTCTGTAAAAAGCCCAGAAAATGGTAAAGCTGATTAATGAACGATTTAAATTTTCAGCACCTATAGCCAGATTTCCTTCCAGTGTAAGCAGTTCTGTAGCAAAGAAAATACCAATTACGATGGGAATAAAGCTAAGGGGGCCTTCAATTGCTTCAATGACTTCATCATCAATGGTGTTTTTCGTTTTGCCGACAATTGTTTTTAATCGTGCAATAACAAACCGGCTGAATACATGTCTAATCAGTATACTAAAGAAGATTAGTAAAAGTGCGGCTAGTATTTGTCCTACCTCTACGCCGTAAACACCGTTTTGCCATACATTTTGAACAAGCTGCCAAAATTCCTGAAAAGAATTAAATTCCATGGGATTAACTATACCTTATTAATTAAATCTGTATTCCCACATTTATATAGTCTAAATTAAGTTCAATTAAAGTAATTATCTTCTTTTTTAATCGTGGATACACAGAGCTGGGAATATATAGTGGTGAATATTTAAATGGTTAATGAATTTGATGATGATATTAAAAGACTGCTTTTAAATGTAACAAGCTTCATTCTCATTTTTATATTTTATGCGTCATTACTTCCCTACAATATAGAAATTTCTCCTATAGATGCATCATTAAATGGTTTTCTGTCAGCGTTAAAATATTCAATAATATCAGCGGAACCCGGTAAGTGGATAGGCCATTTTATCTTCAATGCACTTGTTGCATTTGTGGGCAGCTTATATTGCGGACTTTGTGGGCAAAGAAGAAAATGGTTGCTAGTGTTTGGCGGATTATTTTTGTTTGGTGTATTAATTGAATATTTTCAATTGTTTATTGGCGGTCGCGGCACATCCCTCGTCGATATTTATGCGAATATTGCCGGATTGGTTGTTGGTTTTTTGCTTTGGGGAATGTTAGGGAAATTCACTATATCCGCCTTAAGATATTATTATGAATTTGAAACATTACCTTTGAATTTTGTAAGGAAATTATATCTGGCTTTCGTTATTGTAATAATATTGTTTCCTTTTGATTTTTATTTTACGCCTCTCCAATTCGAAATGGCCTTTGCGACCAAGGGAATGCCTTTATTTGAATTGGATACAGGGGAAGGTATTGGTTCAATTTCCCTGCTTGCCGCGTCCGTGCTGACTTTTCCAATTGGTGTATTATATCGCTTATCAAGTTCCTCTGGAAAAAGAAGAACTTCAAGAACGATAAATATTTTTGTCAAATTTGTGGTTCTGTTTTTATTTCTTGAAATTTTACAGTTTTTCGAAGTATCGGGCCAAAGTTCTCTTGCATCGCTATGCGCAAAATATGCAGGTTTTACTATAGGCTTTATTGTTGGAAGATTTTTCGAATTAAAGTTCTTGCTTGAGATGGCATTAAAATTCAGACTTCTAATTTATGTGGGGCTTATAATTTTTATTGGATTAGCTCTTAAATTAAAAGGGCTTACATTTCTGTTTCCATTATCCGTTTCAGCGAGTATGGATATCATTGCTGCAACAAGTTTTCTGCCGTTCAGATATTATATTGATGTTGGTAGCGGTGAAGCACTTCTAAGTTTTCTGCTTAATTTTGTTATTTTTATTCCGATTGGCGCTGTAATGGCGATTAGACAAATTGCCAGCGGTAATTTTAAAATAAGATCATTTTCAGGTATATTTGGTGTTGGGTTAGTGATTGCTCTGATATTTGAAATTTTAGTCTTGCTCTGGGGGTTAAAACGTCCGGATGTGACAAATATTTTAGTTTCAGCATTTGCGATGCCGGTTGGTTATTATTTTGTTGTTATGTGCCTAAACAGTATTTCACGTCCATCATATCAGCAAAATAATCAGCTTTCCTGATCGGCATAAAGGTCAAATTTTTCTCTTTTTTGTTCAATGAATGTACAAAGAAAAAGTACAAGCAGGGGTTCTGTAAGCCCTCCAATACGAGCGAATGTTAAATGCTGTAAATATTCTATCAGCCCTGCATATATAAAACAGAAATAGCTGACCCATCGTGCATTGGGAAAGCTTTTATAAAGTGTCCAGACAATACAGCCATATGCGAATATTTTGTAAAAAACAGTACGAACAATATTCAGCATATCGCCTGAGAAAAGCTCAGCAAACGGAATCCACATAAACTCCTTAAAGGCACTACCGAAAAACTCAAATGGATAAAGGCTGTTATAAAACATCGTCGGTACCAATATGAGTGCGGCAAATTTATAGGGGTTAATAAATTTAAATATTCCGCTTCGATATAAAATGATCGCTAACACTGCACCGGGTATCAGTTCTGGTTCAATA
Source organism: Alphaproteobacteria bacterium (assembly GCA_030432815.1). Classification (GTDB taxonomy): domain Bacteria; phylum Pseudomonadota; class Alphaproteobacteria; order Sphingomonadales; family Emcibacteraceae; genus Pseudemcibacter. The sequence continues at coordinate 4,076 of JAUILB010000108.1, forward strand.
AAATCTCGATAGACAAAAATCTTACCTATAAGTGTCACAAGTGCCGTGAATTCCAGACTGAATAATGGGTTTTTGCTATTTGGCACTATTTCATCCACAAGCTTTGCGTATGTAAGCCAAATTGCCACGTAAAATATTACATTCGCCATGCGATATTCATTTATATCTGCGTGAATAATGATGTTTTCCTGTAATATTTCCGAATTAAATGAAAAAACAAAAGGTACCAGAAGAAAGAAAATCCAGGATGTGGCAAGGCCAGCGAGAGCCAGTTTATCTTCTGATGCTAATAATGCCGGGAAGGAATTATTCATAAAATGTGCTAAAAGGCTTCCCAATAATATTCCGACCATATTCCATCCCGCGTCGTAAAGTGCGGGCACACGATATTCAATATAGATTTGAAAAAACTGTACTGAAACAGCTAAAAGACCCCCAAAGATAAAAAGGGCCAGAACCCAATTTGCCGTATTTTTTACTCTTGTGGCCAATGCTGTCCCGGCAAAACCAAATGGTATAAACAGGAATATGTTACCAAGAATATCGGCAAAACCGCTATCATCCCTTTCCCCGAAAAGAAGTTGGGTTAAGCCTTCTTCCCGCCAGTCAACATAATGAAATTCAAAAGGAAAGAGAGAACCATAAGTAATTACAAAAATGCTAAATAAAAAAAGGCCTTTCATGAATATCCTTAAATTTATAATTCATTATAGTTGGTGGACTAATTAGTATAAAAAATTAAATTCAATCCAGTCTAAAGTGTGTTAAGTTAATATTTATAAAACGCAGAAGATATTAATACTAAAAATTGAATAAGTTAATTCCATAGTATCATTTTCTTATATTTTTTATAAATAGGGGAGTTTGTGATGACGGATGATGCAGCAAAAACCGATATGATTATTATCGGGGCAGGGCCAGTAGGATTGTTTGCCGTGTTTGAGGCAGGGCTACTAGGACTTAAATGTCATCTTGTGGATAACCTAGATCGTCCAGGCGGGCAATGCACAGAATTATATCCCGAAAAACCAATTTACGATATTCCGGCAAGACCAATGGTTACAGGACAGCAACTTGTCGATGATCTTATGCAGCAGATCAGCCCATTTGATCCGGTATTCCATTTTAATCAACAGGCAAGAGATCTGGAACAGTTGGAAGATAAGAGTTGGCGGCTAATAACAAGCAGGGATGAAGTGATTGAAGCGCCAATAGTTGTTGTTGCGGCGGGAGCGGGCAGTTTTGTTCCCAAAAAACCGAACTATCCTGATCTTGAAAAATATGAAGAAAAATCAATTGATTATGCTGTTCATAAAATGGCTAAGTATGAAGGTAAAAAACTCGTAATTGTTGGAGGCGGGGATAGTGCGCTTGACTGGGTTTTAAGTCTTCAACCTTTGGCAAAGAAACTTACACTTGTCCATAGGCGGGAAGGGTTCAGAGCGGCACCAGATACAGAAGCCCAATTCAAACAATTGGTTGCAGACAAAAAAGTCGATTTTGTTATGGGAAATGTAAAAAAATTAAATGGCCAGGACGGACAGCTTACAAGTGTTGGTGTTGAAACAATTGATGGAGATTTTGTTGAAGTAGACTGCGAATATTTACTGCCCTTTATGGGACTAAAAATAAGCCTTGGCCCAATCGCCGAATGGGGTCTTAATCTTGACCGTAAACATGTAGAAGTGAACATGGAAACTTTTGCAACGGATGTAAACGGTATTTATTCCATTGGTGATGTTTGCAGCTATCCCAGCAAGATAAAATTGATCCTCACCGGGTTTTACGAGGCCGCAGTGATGTGCCATGCGGCTTTTAAATATGCATTTCCGGACCGGAAAATGACGACCGGTTATACAACGACGAATACTGCTATTCAGGAGCGACTTGGGGTTGTGCCAACGGAGAAGTAACTATCAATAATGTTCTTAAGTGATAAAAGTCTTATTCATCCTATATTAAGACGGAATTACATAATATCTGCGCATGATTAGAATCGCTTGTTTCATATGCGTGCTTTTGGTTTCTCTTTCACTTTTTCCAGAAGCAAGTTTTGGACAGGTACCAAGAGAGGTGCCTGAACCATCGCGATTAAATACGCTTCCCCCAAATCAGAGAATGAGAATTCCTGACCCTCTAGTCCGTCACGGGCAACTGCCGGATAAGGTACGTAGTGGTGAATATGTGCAATTGAGTGTGATAAGAAAAATAATAAGCGAAAGATATCCTGGTAAGATTGTTAATGTGAACTTGCTCAGAGCAAGACGTGAAGGTCTGCAGGATCTTTATGACGTGCGAGTTCTTACCGAAGCAGGAAAGGTGTTATCTATAAAATTTGATGCCAAAACTGCAGAAATTGTTGATGTGAAAGGGTAAAATTTATGAGATTGTTACTAGCAGAGGATGATCCTGATCTTTCCCGCCAGCTTAAGAGCTTTCTTGAGGATGCGGGCTATGCTGTAGATGCATCGTTAAATGGGGAAGATGCTCATTTCTTAGGTGAAACTGAAAGTTATGACGCGATAATTCTTGATCTGGGTCTGCCAGTCATGGATGGTATAAGTATTCTTAAAAAATGGCGCGCTGATGATATTGATACACCTGTACTCATACTAACAGCGCGGGATAGTTGGGCCGAAAAAGTGGCAGGTCTTGATGCTGGTGCTGATGATTATGTTCAGAAACCATTTCAGATAGAAGAAGTGCTCGCACGTATAAGAGCATTAATCCGGCGGGCAGCTGGTCAAAGCTCGGCTGAGCTATCCATCAAAGGATTAACGCTGAACAGTGCATCTTCGAAGGTTACCGTTGATGGCGTACCGATAAAGCTTACAGCGCAGGAATATAAGCTTCTATCATATATGATGCATCACCCAAATAAGGTTATTTCCAGAACCGAGCTTACAGAACATATTTATGATCAGGATTTTGATCGTGATTCCAATACTATTGAAGTATTTGTGACGCGTATAAGAAAAAAAATCGGAATTGATATTATCAAAACAATAAGAGGATTGGGGTACCAACTTGTCGCTGACTGATGTACATCCGGGCACAAAAATGGGGAAGGGGCCGTTATGGGTTCGACTTGTTTCAATATCAGTAATCTGGATTGCTTTGACGCTGGTTGTTGCGGGTGTGCTGTTGTCACTGGTTTTCAGGGATACGCTTGAAAGAAATTTTGATCAAAGATTGAGCAGTTTGCTCGATGATCTGATTGGGGTAAGTTCAAACGTCAGTGCAACAGATATTGATCTGGAACGCCCAATGTCTGATCCGCGGTTTGATCAACCTTATTCGGGATGGTATTGGCAGATTTCAGCTGAGGGTATACCTCCATATAGGTCAAGGTCACTATGGGATGTAGATCTTGATGTTGATTTTGATGCACCTGTAGGGTCTGTAGTTTATAGCTATACAACGGGGCCTGAGGATCAACAATTGAGACTTTTAGCAAGAGCGATAACGATTCCTGAAAGCGATATTGTTTATCATTTTATGGTTGCTGTAGATACTAACGAAATTGAGGAACAAGCGGTTAGGTTTGATAATATATTGCTTGTGGGTTTAAGTGTTCTGGGTGTGGGGTTAATCGCAGCATCACTTTTGCAAGTTTTTCTGGGGCTCAAACCACTGGGGCATATTAAAGAATCACTTGGAAAAGTAAGAACAGGTGAAGTTGACTATTTGCCGACGGATTTCCCGAAAGAAATACAGCCTCTTGCCAATGAATTAAATGCATTGCTCGATCACAATAATGAAATTGTTGTGCGCTCCCGTACCCAGGTCGGAAATCTGGCACATGCGTTAAAAACACCAATTGCAATTCTTAGAAACGAAGCGCGCATGAACGCAGGCCCAATGTCTGATACAGTGACCAGACAAACTGAAAATATGCATAAATATGTTGAACATTATTTACGCAGGGCACGTGTTTCGGCAAATACACGTTCTTTAAGTGGGCATAGTGCTATAGTGCCGGCACTCAATAATATTGCCCGCGCTCTTAACAAACTTTACAAAGATAAAAACATTATTGTCATAGCCAATGATCAGGAACTTACCTTTAAGGGAGACGTAAATGATTTTGAGGAAATGGCGGGTAATTTGATGGAAAATGCGGCAAAATGGGCGACAAAAGATGTAGTGGTTGAGTGTTATAAGAAAGACCATTGGTTAATGGTTGAGATTCGAGATGATGGCCCGGGTATTGAAAAAAACGCAAGAGAGGCTGTTTTTGCCCGTGGTGAAAGGCTGGATGAGAAAATACCCGGTTCTGGTCTTGGGCTTTCTATCGTTAAGGACTTGTCCAGACTTTATGGCGGTGAGATAATGTTAGCCGATAATAATTTAAGTGCTACCAAAAGTGGGTTATTAGTTACACTTAAACTACCTTCGGTATAGATTTATGAACAAAATATTATTTAAAGATGAACCTTCCGTTCAGATTTCATTCATTTAAGTGCTGCTATTATGGTTTCATTAAATCACGATGTGAGGAGTTGTTATGAAAAAAGTAGCCACAATTATAT